>JANXMD010000095.1 GCA_025354845.1 Verrucomicrobiota bacterium
CGATTTGAGGCCCGCCTCTCCGCGCTCAACGTGACCGACCAGAAGAACTGGAGCGCTCCCAATGCGGTGTACGGCAACGAGTCGATCGTCGCCGACTTGCCCTTCCGCATTGAAGGCCGCGTAACGCTGAAGTTCTAAACTTCTCCAACGAGACTCTGCAAACGGCCGCCGGTCTCCCCGGTGGCCGTTTTTATTTCGGCACCGCCCCTGCTTCCAATCGGGATGGACGCGTTCTCAACCCGGAAATCAGCCGCGCTGAACACACTTGCGCAGCGCTCCCGACTTGAAACGACCACCCCGCCCATTCCTATCTCCCATCTTCGAACTCCGATCTCCGAACCCCGATCTCCCAACCCTACCTGCGGGCTGGATTTATTCGGCCGCACGCGTTCTCTTTTTTACCGATGCCAATTCCAGGTTTCACCCGCGGATCAACGCTCGTGGCAGTGACCGCCTTTCTGCTTGCCCTGGGCGCGGCGCCCACCCACGCGGACAGCATGGCCGCACCGCTCAAGGTTAAGGTCGTCATCGTCACTCTCTTTGAGATCGGCGAGGACACCGGCGACCGCCCCGGGGAATTCCAGTTCTGGGTGGAGCGGGAACATCTCACCAATCGCGTGGCAGTCCCCGGTACTTGGCGCCCGGTGCGGTACCGCGACGACGGGGTCGTGGGCATCTGCACCGGCGGCGGCATCGCTCGGAGTGCGGCCAGCATCACCGCGCTGGCGCTCGATCCCCGTTTCGATTGCTCAAAAGCCTACTGGATCACTGCGGGCATTGCCGGCATCGATCCCGCTGACGGAACCCTCGGCTGCGCCGCCTGGGCCGAGTACATCGTGGACGCCGATCTTGCCCACGAAATTGACGCCCGGGAAATGCCTGCAGACTGGCCGACCGGCTACGTGCCGTTGAGCCAACCGAAGCCCTATGCGCTCCCGCGCAAGAACCGCGGCGTGGGGCAGCTGATGTTCCCGCTCAGTAAGCCGCTCGTGGACTGGGCCTACCGCCTCACCCGCGATACGCCGCTCATCGAAACCGACGTCATGCGCACCAACCGCATGCGCTACACCAATCATCCGATCGCGATGCGGTCGCCGTTTGTCATGAAGGGCGACAACCTCGCCGGCGGCACCTTCTGGCACGGCCGGTTGATGAGCCAGTGGGCCAACGACTGGGTGAAATACTGGACCGACGGTGCCGGCAACTACGTGACCACCGCCATGGAAGACACCGGCACGCTGCAGGCCCTGACCTTTCTCGCCGAGGGTGGCAAGGCCGATACCAACCGGGTTCTTGTACTCCGCACCGCCAGCAACTTCGACCAGCAACCGCCTGGAAAGACTGCCGCTGAGAGCCTTGCCGAGGAGAACGGCGGCAAGTTTTCGGCTTACATCCCAAGCCTCGAGGCGGCCTACCGCGTCGGCAGTCGGGTGCTGCATGAACTCCTCGACCACTGGTCCGAATACGAGTCCAAGCCGCCCGCCGGTGCCCCCTGACTTCTTCCGGCTTTTCGAGCTCTCCATTTCCCGTTTACTTGGCATTTCAAATGAAACTGTTCCGCTGGATCGCACTGACCGCAGGCATCGCCGGCTCCCTAACTTTGTCCGCCGGGGGATTCGACGACACCTTCTCGCGCCTCAAGACCAACCTGTCGAAGGCCGAGCTGTACACGTTTCTCTACGCCATGCCGAAGGCGGCCGACCTGCACCATCACAGTGGCGGCTGCTGGCAGATGGACTCGCTATTCCAAGTGGCCACCAATCCGGCCCGCAACGGCGGCAACCGCTTCTACACCCGCGTGCGTGCCGGACTCTGTGACGGCGACACCAATGCCTGGCGCCAATTCCAGACCATCGCGGGCTACACCTGGAAGACGCTGCCGGAATGCCAGCAGAAGGAGTACGCCGCGCTCGATGAACTCACCGCGGTGCAACGCGAGGCGTTCATCAACTCGCTGCGTCTCGACAAGCCGGGTGAAGGACGGAACGAGTTCTTCGAGGAGATCTGGCCGCGTTTCGGCGCCATGGGACGCAGTCTGGAGGTATTCCTTGAAATGACCGTCGAAACCATGAAGCGCTACGGCGCCGAGGGCGTGCGGTATCTGGAACCGCAGACTATTCCTCTGGGATTCGTTCTGGCCGACGGCACCGCCGTCGATCCCGATGAGATGCACCGCCGGCTCAAGGCGCGGCTTGAGCAACCCGACGCCCGCGCCACCGGCGTGGAGGTGCGTTGGCAGGTGGTCGTGCTGCGCTTTACTCCGATTGCCGAAAAGAAGATCGAGGAAGCCTACGATTTCGTGTCTCGGCACCGCGATCTTTGGGTTGGCATCAACATGGCGGGCCGTGAGGACAACGACAAAGGTCATCCTCGGCGCTTCCTCGAAACGTATCGCCGCATGCGCCACAAGTATTCGGACGTCGGCTTGGCGATTCACGCCGGCGAAGTGGACGAACCGAATCCCCACATGCGCGACACGCTCCTGCTCGGCGCCACCCGTCTGGGACACGGCAACAACGTGCTCACCGATGACGATCTCGTCCTCCATTTGCGCAGCGGCATCGCCTTCGTGGAGATCAATCTGGTGAGCAATCTCCTGTTGGAATACGTCACCAACTACTCCCAGCACCACTTCCCGGAGATGCTCCGTCTCGGTATTCCCTGCGGCCTCTCCACCGACGACTCCGGCATGTGGGATTCTGGGATGACCGATGAGTACCTGACCGCCGTGACCGAGTTCAACCTGACCTGGGACGAGCTCGTCGGCTGCGGACGCAACTCACTCAAGTGGTCCTTCGCCGAGCCCGGGCTCAAGCAACGCCTGCTCGACGACTATGATCGTTCGGTGAAGGCGTTTGAAGAGAAGTGGTCAACCGGGGACCCCAAAGCCCGTCTCGGTGAGGTTCATCCGGTGGCCTACGGCTACGCCGCCCGCCGTTGGGGCATCAAATACTAACAACCGGATTCAGAATGTCCCAATTATAGAGCCACCCGAGGCGCCTGGTTCGCCGTTCCGGACCGTCAGACCGTCCCGGAGCGCTGGCATCTTGCAGACCGGAGGGAATGAGTAGGGAACGAGGAGAGTGGTTGGGCTCGTTTTGGCTCCCGAGGTGGGTCGTTCTTGGTCAGTCTCGCCACATGATCAGTCAGAGGTCAGGGAGAGGCCGAAGTTTCCTTTGGATCGCGGGCATTACCTTGGTGTTGCTGCTTCTGGTGATTCGCTTTGGCCGTGGCCCAGGAGGGTTGGAGCGCAGGCTTGCGGCGTATCGTAAGGCAGGAATTCCGACGACCGATGAGGAGCTGGTGTTGAGCGCGCCGCAGATTCCCGAGGCGGAAAACGAGGTGTACAAGTTGCGAAACGCGATGCGCACTTGGAAGCGCCTGAATCCGATCCCTGATCGGGAATTCCAGGCCGTCGATACGCTGATCAAGGCCAATCCCGCCGCAGTCGCGAACTTCGAGACGGAACTGGTCGCGAATCACGCCTCACTGGAACTCCTTCATTCCATCACCAACCCCCAGCAAAGCCGGTTCGAACTAAATCGGAATCGGGGATTTAGCCTCGAGTATGTCCCGTACTATCGGTTTCAGAATTGGTTGCAGGAGGGATCTGGTGTTCTGCGCCTTGAGTGCCGAGTGCACCGGTCGCGCGGGAATCCGGAGGAGGCGGCGAAGGCTTTGGTGTCGGGACTTCGCGTGGCGCGGATGCTGGAGCGGACTCGATCCTGGGTCGGCCAATTGGATCATCTCGCGATCCTAGATGGGTGGCTCCACGAACTGGAATGGCTGCTGTCCGGCGACGCGTTGCCAGCGGCATCGCTCGAGCTTCTACAGCGCGAACTCGAACGGCACGACGAGCGTCTCGGGCTGACGTTCGCCTTGCAGGATATCCGGGTGGGCACCCTCGACCAATTCGGAAAGCAATGGATTGAGTCCACGGGCAGCAAACCCAGTCTTGTCTATAATCCCAACGCCATGGAACGGGTACTCATCAAGCTCTACGTCGGTTCGGGAATCCCGTCGCGAGACCTGCTGCGAGCCTTGGATTTGATAGATCAGTTCTGCGGGCTCGCGGAGAAACCTACCGAAGCGTTCCAGGCGGACGAGCCTCAGGTGATTCGCGCCGGTGGTGCGTCAGGGGTACTGCTCAGGTTGGTGGGTCACCGCGAGATCGTGACCGGGGAAATGCTTCATCAACTTTGGAACCGTCGTCTGGAGTTGGTGGCCCGGCTCCGCTGCGCCCGGGCAGCCGTGGCCGTGGAACGCTGGCGCGTGCTTCATGCGGGTGCGATTCCAAAGGGACTGGAGTTGCTGGTTCCCGGAGTGCTGTCCTCGCTGCCGCTTCAACCCTCCGGTGCGTCGCCGCTCCTCTTCTCGACCCGCTCCACCGCTTATTACATCGAGACTCCGTACGGCGATTCCACGCGTACGCCGATGGTCTTCTCGGTCCAGATTCCGTCCCCCCAGCCTGACGCGGCGGCGCGCCAGTAACGGTGAGCGGGTCAGCGCAGGTTCTTCTGAAAAAACGGCGGAATTCCGTCCTGAAAATCCTCCAACACGGCATCGGTGACCGCGTCGGGAACCGGAAGGTATTTGCCCGTGGCTTCGGCGAGCAGGTCGCCAGCTTCGTTTCGGAGCTCGCCGCGGGCGACGAAGAGGCGGTTGCGCTTGTTCTCGGTGACTTCACCCCGCGCGACGACCGCCGTCTTGGTGGGCGTCGGACGGAGGAAACGCACGGTCAACTCGGCGCAGTACACAAACTTCCCCGACTCGATGCCGATGGCCCAGACCATGATCTCGTCGAGCACGGTGGAGATGACCCCGCCGTGGACGGTGTCGCGGAAACCCGAGAATTCCGGCCGGAAGCTGAAGTGCGACTCCGCCGCTTGGCCGGCGATGCGGAATCCGATTTGCAACCCGAGTGGGTTTGCGGTCCCGCACACGAAGCATGAGCGCGTGGCGGGAAGAATTGGGGAGGACACGGATTTCACGGATTCACACGGATCGCGTTGCGGCGTTTCCATCATGAAATCGGTGAGGGTTCGTGAAATCCGTGTCGCTCTCCGGCTTCGGCTCAGTTGGCGTTGCCCTTGATCCAGGCTTCGTTGTGCGAGGTCCAGTAGATCGAGTTGCGCAGGATCTTCTGGTAGGCGTCGAGGCTGTGGGCCACGGCGTCATGGCCGAGTGTGATGCCGGCGATACGGGTCTTGGGATGCTTGACCACGAAGACCTGCGGGAAGGTCTTGTTCTTCGATGGCGACGCCGCGGTGGCGAGCACCTCGATCGGCGTGCCCGTGGCGTCGGGCTCGAAGTAGTAGAGCTCGTCGCTGATGCCGAACGTTGCGGGCACGCCCTTCAGGATGGGGTGCTCGGGCGCGGTGACGGTGACGTCAAAGGCACCATACCGGTCATGACCGCGCGAGCCGCCGCCGGCGAGTTCCTTGTTGAAGGCGGCCCAGTCGGGCCAGTTGTACCAGAGGCCGGGATGCAGGAGCACGAGACCCTTTCCAGCGGCGACGTGGGCGAAGATCGCCTCACGGACTGCGACGTCGGGGAAGGCCTTGTTGGCGCTGATGACCATCACGTCGGCATCGTGCACCGAGGTGACCGAGACGTCCTGTGGCTCAAGGTAATTGGCCGAGAGGCGACCCGAGGCGTTCAGCATCGCGACGTCCGCCAGGTTGAAAAACCGGTTGTAGTCGTGCGAGGCGCCGCCGCCGATGAGGAGCACCTTGAGTCCTGGATTCCACTTCAATACCGGCAGCGCGGCCTTGGTGGCAGCGGGGGCGGCATTGGCGCGCGGCGAGCCGCCGACCTCGGCGGTGATGGAGAACAGCGTCGGGGCGACGGCGTTGTCGTAGCTCTCGAGGGTGAGAGTCTCGACCACACCATTGCCGGGCTTCAGTTCCACCGAGTGCCAGCGGATCTGTCCGGGGCCGCGAGTGAACTGCGGGAGGCCCTTGGATCCGGGCACGTCCTGCTGGCCGCGGTAGTCGGCAATCTCCTGGCCATTGCGCAGGACGATTTCCTGGGAGGCACCCCCGGCGAAGTGTGCGGTGAGCTTCAGCACGGGAAGCTTGTCGTCGCCAACGGCGGGGAATCCCCAACCGGCCACGCCGCCAAGGATGTGGAACCGGCTGGCGGGCACTCCCACCTTGGCCTCGACTTTTTGAGGAAGGCTTTTGCGCGACCACGCATCGGGGGCGCCGCCCCGGAGGACCACCACGTTGGCGACCGCCTTCAACGGGCTGACCACGTCAAACGGAATGTCCTCCACCTTCTTCAGGCCGTAGCTGCGGAACGTAATGGAATCGTCGGGATTCTCCGGAGTGATGTAGAGCCCGCGGCCACTGTTGGCGGTGAAGGCTGCGGTGAGGTCCAGCATGCGGAAGCGAATCTCGTCGGCGCAGATGTAGGCGAGCATGTCGCGCAGCCCCTCGGCCCCGAGTTGGTCGAAGCCCTCGGGCATCAGCGAGCGGCCCGAACTGGAGCGCGATTTGATGTTCGCGGTGGCGATGGTGAAGTCGCCGGTGGCATTGCGGAGCACGACTTCCTTGGCGTTTTCGCGATCGATGATGCCGTCGTACGACTGGTCATCCTTGGTCTCAATGGTAGTCGAAACGAAATTCGGTTCGACGAGGCGGTTGGGATCGACGATGTGGACCAGCAGGTCAGCCGGGCCGTGGGCACCCATGCCCGTGAGGTTTGGCGCCAGGTTGCGGCCCTCGGCCTTGAACTGATGGCAGCCGGCGCAGTTCGCGGTAAAGAGCTTGTGGCCGTTTTCCACATTGCCGGGTTTCACCACCTCGGGAGTGAGGCGAGCGAGGAGTGCATCCTTTTCCTTGGCCTCGGGGCCTTTGAGCTCGTCGATGAGCGTGTTGGCGCGCTTGGCGACCGCCTGGTCGGGATGGGTGCGCAGCCGGTGCTGGCGGGCGGGTCCGAGCTTCAGGAGGTCGATCTTCCTGGCGGCCACGGCGTCGAGGAAGGCGAGTGACGCTTCGGATCGCTTGATAATTTGACCGAAGGCGGGTTCGACCGCCTCGGCGGGCAGATTCGGG
>JANXMD010000115.1 GCA_025354845.1 Verrucomicrobiota bacterium
GCGGACGACACGTTCTGGGAGACGTCGCTGGCCACGACCGAGTACGCATAGGTCTTGCCGGGGGCGACGTTCAGGTCGGTGAAGTTCGTGGTGGTGATCAGACCGCCAATCTTGGTGGCGTCACGCGAGACCTGATAGGCAACGCGGCCGGAATTGTCGGTCGCAGGAGCCCAGTTCAGGTCGACGCGACGAGCGCCAGCGAGTGCGACGTTGATCTTGCCCGGGGCTGTGGGAGCCTGGGTGTCCGGCGCGGCCGCCGTGGTGGTGAGCTTGATGTTATCGAAGTGCGTGTTTTCGTTCGCACCACCAGTACGACCGGCGAGCACAAGGCGGCCGGGTCCAGGGAAGTACGAGGTCTGGAACGCGTTCAGGACGACCTTGTTTTTATAGGTCACCGTGAGCTTGGCGTTCACGTCCACTTCAACCTTGAGGTGAGCCCAGCTCAGAGTCTTCCAGGAATCCGCAGCGAGAGGATCGCCACCACCGTCCCAGTAAGCCTGATCGCGCGGTCCGGTTTGGAGCGAGGTCGCGTCGGTCACAGCGCCATGCCGGGTCGGCATGTCGTATTTCAACACCGTCACGTTGTCGACACGGACAATGATGCCTTCCGTGTCGCCACCGTCCGGCAGGGTGTTGCCGGACCAGGTGTCAAAGTCGATAGCGATACCCGTGGTGGCGCCACCTTCGGCGATGCCACCAGCCCAGTTGCCCATGTTGCTGGCGCTGTCAGGCAGCGAAGCAAAAATGGGATCCGTGGCGCGGGCGAAGCTGATCGAGAAACCGTCCGCAGCGCGGTCGCCGGTTGAGTTGCCGATGCGGAGATCGGTTTCGAAGACGAACGAAGAGACAATTTTTCCACTGTCGATGTCAGGGAAGACGATCGAGGTGAAGCTGCTGTTCTGCGGATAGGTCAGCGCCAGGAAGCCGCCGGGGTTGCCGCCGGCCGCCAGCCAAGGCTGGGTGTTGGCACCGTTACCGCCGACCTGCAGCACGCCGCCCAAGGTGGGGTCAGTGCTGAAGTCATAGGTCGCCGTACCTGCATTCAGGGTAGTGATTGCCGCCGCAGTGAGGGCCGTAGCCATCACCCCGGTGGAAATCCGCGAAATTACCGACCGATAGCGGCCGGCAATTGCCGATTGGGGTTTTGTTTGGTTCATAATGCCACTGTGGATTGATTTGACGCATTTCCACATCACCGGACCGACTTCTGAAGCCGGCTCCACAACTCCCGCGTGAACTTCTGTAAGTTACTAAACAATAACATGTTACAAATAGTTAACAACATGGGACCTGAAGGGCTGACAGCAGATCTCTCTGAGGTTGGTGACGTGGTAACTCGCGAGGATTAGCAGGCGGACTCGTTTTGAGTCAACGACTAATGTCGGAACACATTTGTAATTCAGCTCGTTCTGTCATCGCCACACCCCGGGTCGAACCAATCCAGGGAGAGGCCGATGAGAATTGCGGAGGCGTTTGACCTCAATTGCAGCCCTCGCAATGCCATTTGAACGCGGTAGGGTTGCGTTTCCCCGGTTTCCGAGGACAGGAGGATTCCCGCTCGGGAATCGGCGCGGTTTTGGACCCGCTTGGACGGACCACGCCGAGGTTGCTTACTTGGCGTAGGCGGTGTGTTCCCGCAGCCAGGCGTTGTCCGGAAGGCTGGCGGTACCCGGCATTCCGCCGTGTGCGGCGTGGTAATCGCCGGCGTAGTTGGGATTGGCGAACTTGTAGTCCACCCAGTTGTGCATTTCCGCGTGGCCGTCGGTGAACGAAAAGTTGGAGACCTTGCCGTGGTAGTTTCCCGGCACGTGGTAAACGCCGGCCGTTCCGCGCATCAACACTCCGAAAAAGGGTCGACAGACGCTCTTAGGATGGATTTCACCAAACAGGAAAATGCCGGTGGGTTGCTTCACGTCCGAGGTTTTACGGGGATTGTCGAAGAGCTCGGTACTGCCTTGATCGCCGGCGCCGTAGGGTTCATCGATCCATCCCACCCACGAATTCATGCCGTAGCTGCGCGGATTGCGGACCTGTTGCTGGCCAGGTCGGGGAAATCCACCAGCGGCCACCGCCACGACATAGCGATCCCCGGGGCAACGAAAGCTACCCTTGGCCTTAATATAGGGAGCAATGAGTGAGACCTTCGGATTGATCATGGCCTCGTCCGCACCGGGCACCAGATTGCTGTTTTCCCGGCCTTCAACCCAGAGTCTTGGAACGAATGAGGCCGCCGGCTTGGCGAGATTGATCGCCGGGTCTCCGAGCCCGTTGGGCGGGAAGTAGTCCTGGAAATCCGCGGCGTAGAGCAGCGCGGCGAGGGAAAGCTGTTTTTCGTTGTTCAGGCAGGCCACGCCGGTCGCCTTCTGCCGTGCCCGCGCAAGACCCGGAAGCAGCATGCCCGCGAGAATGGCGATGATCGCTATCACCACCAGTAACTCGATGAGGGTGAAGCCAAGCCGGGATGGACGGGAGGACATGAAACGCGGGGTCAAGGGCAATAACGGTAGCCGATCGCCGGCGCGAGACAATTGAGAACGCGGCGAAAACTCACCGGAGCGGCTCATTGCAGCCCGGTGGCCATGTTCACGCCGCCGGGTCCGGAGGTGTTGTCGGTCGGGAACCAGAAACGCTTCTTCTTTTCCGCCTCGACGCTTTGCCCATGGTTCATTTTCTCCACGTGGCCATCCGTCATCACGTAGTAGCCGCGATTGTTGTGTCGAGTGGTGAGCGTGCGGCTTCCGAAAGTCGGGCCGGCCTGACCCGAATAGTCGTTGGTGGCCATGGACGCCTCCATGAACAGCATGGTCTGCGAAGGGGAAATGAAGGTGCTAGTCTCTTCCTCGTGGCAAAGGCCACAGTTCATGGCATAGCTGTAATCACGCTTACCTGTGTGTCCAGCCGGTCCCCCGCCGTTTGCTGGGCCCACGAAACGCTTGTGTGCGGCGATGTCCTTGGCATCTGTAGGGCAAAGATAGACCCGCTTGGCTCCGAGGTAGGGATACAATCGGCCGGTCGTGAGATCCCCCACCTTCACCGAGAGCCAGTCCCGAAAGGAAGGGAGGTGCCCGCGCTGATCGGTGGCGTACAGGATTGAGCCTAAGCCAAATTGGTGCAGGTTGCTGGCGCAGACGGCACCGCGTCCCGCCTCCGTGGCCTTCGCGAGGCCGGGCAGTAGGAGGCCAGCGAGAATCGCAATGATGGCGATGACCACCAGGAGTTCGATCAGCGTAAAGGCACGGGATCCGATGATCGGTGGTTTGGATGGGAAGTTGGCCATGGGTGCCTCGAAACGATTTGGGAGTTGAAGAGGAATACTCCCAGGCGACCGCTTCCGACAATCGCATTCTCGACCGGGTCGACGCCTTTTTTTCCAACCGAAGACCGGGACTTCGCGGTTTCCCTTCGTAACGGACCGGTTGCGTCGACGGTCAAGAGGGGCAGCACCTCTGTCCAATAGCCTGCATGCCCCCGGCGCCAACCGCCCCCTCTTCCTCTGCCACCCAGACCGAAGAATCCCGTCACGACCCGCGGATTCCCCTTCTTTTCCTGGCCAGCGGGGCGGCCGCGCTCATCTACGAACTCGCTTGGTTCCAGTGGCTGCAGCTGGTTCTGGGACTCACCAGCCTGTCGCTTGGGCTGATCCTGGGCACCTTCATGGGGGGAATGGGCCTGGGGAGTCTGCTCCTGCCGCGTTGGATCGACAGTCGGCATTCCCCCCTGCGGGTCTTCGCAGCTCTCGAAG
>JANXMD010000159.1 GCA_025354845.1 Verrucomicrobiota bacterium
CTCCGTTCAACCTGCGCAGACGATGCCGCCCCACTGGGGCTCAATCGTATTGCGGTAACGGGTTCTACACAGATTGCGCACCTACGGCGCTCCTGATTGGGGTATCCACCCCGCGTCATTCCCCAGCGCCGTCGGCGCGACATCGTTGTAGACACCACCCCCGATGATTCTCCAGCCCTGTAGGGGCGGCATCCTCCGTTCAACCTGCGCAGACAATGCCGCCCCGCCGGGGCTCAATCGTATTGCGGTAACGGGTTCTACACAGATTGCGCGCCGACGGCGCTCCTGATTGGTGCGTCCACTTCCTCTCGGGCGTTGCCTCTTTTCGCTCACCTTTTTCAGGAAACTGCCGATCTCCCTCTGGGACACCTTCGGCTGGGCCGCAGGTCCGGTTCATTTCGTCCAGGAGACCAGACCTGGCCGGGATGGGCGCACCGCGGTTCCCGCCTCTCGAAGTCAGATACTTGCGAGAACGGGATCCTACGCAACGTGATGGGATGGGATGGGATGAGATGTAACGTGGTTCAATCGCGCTTGGGTAAATTCGCCAGCCGGCGCGACCGGCCTCACTCACACACTTACCTGCGACGTCCTGCACTGAACATGTCCGTTTCGTCCAATTACCGGCGCTACCCGCGCATTCTGCTGCCCGTGCTGGCCTGCGCGGTTTGGTGGATACCGGCAGCTCTTCTAAGCGCTCCCATCGTGGCGCCGCTGACCAACCTCGCGCAGGTTCGAAGCCTTTCGGTTGCGGAGGCATCGCGATTGCACCCGGTCTCGGTCGTGGCGGTGGTTTCAGGAAACGGGGCAATCCGGTTCCTCCACGACGACACGGGAAACTGCTATCTTCCCTCCGACGGGCTCGATGGCATTCCGATCGGAAGCCGGGTCCGGGTCGAGGGCGTGACCGACCCGGGTGAGTTTTCCCCTTTCATCAAGGGCACAAATGCGTCGGCCATCACGCCGCCACGCGTGACACTCCTCGGCCCGGGAAAACTTCCCGCACCGAGGACGGTTTCCGGTCACGACCTCAAGCATGCGGAGGTCGATTGCGAACGTCTGGAGCTGACCGGGGTGGTCCGATCCGTTGACCGCCGCCCGGCACAAAGCATCACCGTCGTCCAACTGGACGTGGACGGGTTCCGCATCGAACTCAATAGCACCGGCCCCGACGACTTCTCGGCGCACCTAGATCGCGGGAGCGTCGTTCGCATTACCGGAACCTACGCCTGCGTGTTCAATCAGCGGCGACAGCTTTGGACCGGCGGATTCTTCTATACCACCAGCGATCAGATTCGCGTCGTGGAACACCCCCTTGTCGGCGGGTTCGCGCAGCCCGCGGTCGAGATTGTGGACATCGGCAAATTCTCCCCGACCGGGAGATCCGATCTCCTGCACGTCCGCGGCACCATCACCGGCGTCCGGCAGGGCCAAGGATTCTTTGTCGAGGATTCGGGGGGATCCTGCTGGATCGAGTCTCCGGTCCGCAAAGAGTTCCGGGTTGGGGAATTGGTCGATGCCGTCGGCTTTCCAGTGCTAAAACGATCAGTCACCACGCTGGAGGACGTCGAACTCAGACACGTCGGCAGTGGAACTCTCCCGCCCGCGCGACAGATCGACGACGTCTCTGGCATTCTGGGGGACTTCACATCACAAGACCTCTTGAACCTTGACGGTCAAAGGGTGCGACTCCGCGCCCACGTGGACTCCTACGCACGGGTCGCGAACGGGTTCATGATCCTCTTCTCCGATCTGCCCCATGAATTCGTGGCGGAACTCGATGCAGAGAGGGCCAATTCGCTGCCGACCCGGTTCCCATCGGGATCCTTGATCGAGATCACCGGGGTGCTGCGGATCGACCAGGATGGCAGTTTTCGCATTCTGGGTGTTCATCTCTTGGTCGCCTCGCCGGAGGACCTAACCCTGATCACGCGGCCTCTCATCACCGAGCGCGAGCGTTGGCTGCTCCTGCTTAAGGGGGCGGGAGGCGTCGTGGCGGTCGTGCTGATCCTGCTCCTCCTGGCACTCCGGAACCGGCGCCAGCTCAGAATCCACCTCGACGAAGAACGAAATACCACGGACGCGTTGAAGGACCGCGAGCGCGACCTGTCCGAGATGGTCGCGCGGCGGACCCAGGAACTTCAATCCCAGCGGAACTACATTTCCCGGGTGCTTGATTTGCTGCCGGTCCCCCTTTACGTGCGAAACCGGGTTGGCGAGGTTCAGCTCATCAACTCGGCCCTGGCCAAATGCCTCAAGCTCCAGGTGACGCGATTTGTCGGGGTGCCCGTGACCCGCCTCTCGGAGGCGTCGCCGACCTTTGGCGATTTGTTCCGCGATCAGGGCGAAGTGCTTACCACCGAAACCGGAACCCGGGTGTTCGACGCCTGCGTCGTCGCGTCGCGGGATGAGATCGGCTGGTATCAAGTTGTGGAATCAACGGTGACCGGCAGCGACGACCAGCTAATCCGGCTCGGTGTCGCCCTCGACGTAACCGATCGAAAGTCCCATGCCGAGGCGCTCCAAAGGGCCAAGGAAGCCTCCGAGGCGGCCGCCCGCGCCAAATCCATGTTCGTGGCCAACATGAGCCACGAGATTCGCACACCGATGAACGGGGTCATCGGGATGCTCAATCTCGTTGCCGGCACTCCGCTGGATTCCGAGCAGACGGAATTCATCCGGACCGCCACCACCAGCGCCGAGGCCCTCCTTTGCGTCGTCAACGACATCCTCGATTTCTCAAAGATGGAGGCAGGAAAGCTGCAGCTGGATTGCCTACCGTTCGACCTCCCGGATTGTCTGCGCGGTGTCCACGATCTCCTCATCGAGAAAGCCTCTTTCAAGGGAGTTCACCTGTCCTTTCTCCTCGAATCCGACGTCACCAACGAAATCCTGGGAGATCCCGGCCGCCTTCGACAGGTGCTGATCAACTTGGTTGGAAACGCGATCAAATTCACGGATGCGGGATCGGTCACCGTTCGGGTGGAAATGCACGAACTCTCGGTGGCGGATGTCACCCTTCGATTCACCGTGTCGGATACCGGAATTGGAATGTCCGATGAGGTGGTCCGCTCGCTTTTCGCGCCCTTTTATCAGGCCGATTCCACTTCCACACGCCTGTTCGGGGGTACCGGCCTGGGTCTGACGATCAGCAAGCAGTTGATCGAGTGCATGAGTGGCAGCATCGAGGTCAGAAGCCGGAAGGGAAAGGGAAGCGACTTCTGCTTCACGGCGCGATTCAGACGCCGCGAATCAGCAACGCCTCGACGAAAACTTCCACACGGTCCGGAGACTACGTATGTCGTATCCACCGGGAATCCCGCGCTCGCGCAGTACCTGATCAGGCTGCTGACCTCGCCTCACGCCCCGAACGTCCGGGCGATCTCCCCAGAACACTTGGGTGCAGCAGTGAGCTCCCTGCCGCAGGGATCGGTGATCCTCCTCGACACCGCCCCAATGCAGAGGGCACTGCCCGGGATCCTGCGAGAACTGGGACACGGAGTGGATTCCAACCCGCTTCGGGTCCTGCTCCTTGTCGATGGACTCAGTCTCCATCTGGCCACTCAACTTCGGGAGTTCCCCCGCGCGACGGCCCTGCGAAAACCCTTCTCGTTCTCCGAACTCGTGGCGGGCGTGGAGCGACTGCCTGACACAATACCGACGCCGAATGCCACGAATGTTCCGGTCCCGGCCGTGCAAAACGCCATCCGCGAAATTGGAGCCTCCATTCTGGTCGTCGAGGACCATCCGGTGAACCAGCAACTGCTCGCTACGCTGCTCCGGAAATCCGGCTTTGCGGTCTCGACGGCTGTCGATGGTCAGGAAGCCCTGATTCGACTCCGCTCAGGCGGCATCGACCTGATTCTGATGGACTGTCAGATGCCGCGAATGGACGGGCTCGTGGCGACCCGGAGGATTCGCGCTGGCGAAGCGGGGCCATCGGACATCCCAATCCTCGGCGTGTCGGCGAGCGCGATGCAGCTTGACCGCGACGAGTGCCTGCGCGCAGGCATGAATGGGTTTGTCAGCAAGCCGGTGGACCTCGATGGACTGCTCAACCTGATC
>JANXMD010000193.1 GCA_025354845.1 Verrucomicrobiota bacterium
TTGACCGATCGCCGAATTGAAACTGAAGGCACTGGAGGCGAAGCCCGCGGATTTGGCCGCCGGCAGCGCCGCGAAGACGTCGCGGATCTCCTCGAAGGCTCCGGTGTACACGGCAGGATTCGATCGCGGCGTCCGGCCGACCGGTGATTGATCCACCAGCACCACCCCTTCGAGTTCTCCTCGGATTTCCAAGGACGCCGCCTGCACCGCAACGCGTGCTTCCTCCAACGATTCGCCATCGACTTCGTCTTCAAGCGTCGCCGCCCTCGCGCCCACACCCGCGAGCTTCGTCTGCAGCAAGGGCACCAGCACCTCGCGGATCAACGTGGATTTCCCCGAACCGCTCACTCCGGAGACGCAGACCAGCCGGCCCAATGGAATCCGAACCGAAACGTCGCGGAGGTTGTGCGCCGTGGCGTGGCTCAGTTCGAGATGAGGCGTGGCCGACTTGCCCCCCGTGGTGATCACTGGACGACGACGGGGCAGGGGAATGGTGCGTCGTCCGGTCAGGTAGTCGGCGGTCAGGGATCCGGTGGCGCGATCGAGTTGTTTCGGCGTGCCCTGGAACACCACCGATCCACCGCTGTCGCCGTGGCCCGGGCCGAGATCGATGATCTGGTCGGCCGCCCGCATCACAGCCGGCTCGTGTTCCACCACCACCACCGTGTTTCCGCAGTCGCGCAGGCGTTGCAGAATGCCGATCAGACGGCCGGTATCGCGCGGATGCAGCCCCACGCTCGGCTCGTCGAGGACGAACAGGGCATTGACTAAGCGAGTGCCGACGCAGGTGGTGAGGTTGACTCGTTCCGTTTCACCGCCGCTGAGGGTGCGCGTGGTGCGGTCCAAGGTGAGGTAACCCAGCCCGACTTCCACGAGATAGCCCAGTCGCGACTCAATTTCTTCCATCACCAGCGCCAAAGGGTGATCGAGAGGCCACGCGAGTTGCTTCGCCCACGCGCGCACCTGGGCGAGGGCGTCGCGAATCGGGAGGGCGTAGAATCCCGCCAGAGTCATGGTCGGCTTCGACTCGGCCAGCGAACCAAGGCTCCCGGCTGGGGCGTCGCGCATCCACTGGGGTTCGGTGTCCACGGAGCGCAATTCGGAGAGGGTGGCCGGCGCGCGGAAGGCGAGGCTGTCCGCATTGAATCGCCGACCTCGGCATTCCGGACACAGCGAGTAGCTGCGGTAGCGCGAGAGCAGCACGCGGATGTGCATTTTGTACGCCTTGCTCTCCAGATAGCGGAAGTAACCGCGAACTCCGTACCAGAGTTTCGGCCAGGACTTTTGAGGCTCGTTGGAATCGTAGCCGGGATCCCCCTCCAGCACCCAATGTTGATGCGCCGCCGACAGTTGATGGAACGGGACGTGCATCGGCACGCCGGCCTTGCGCGCGGCGCGCGTCATGTCGGTCTGAGATTCCTTGCCGGTGGCGGTCTGCCACGGCTTCACCACGCCCTCCGCCAGCGTTTTGGAGCGGTCTGGCAGCGCGAGATTGGGATCGATGCCGATGATCCGACCGAATCCCTTGCAGTGGGGACACGCGCCGACGGGATTGTTGTACGAGAACAGCGATGCGGTGGGTTCCTTGAAGTTGCGGTCACACGGCGCGCAGTGGAATCCCTCGGAGAACCATCGCGGAGCGCCACTGCCGCCGCGTCCGCCGTCCGACTGGATGGGGCGCACTGCCAAGCGGCGCGATCCGAAGCGGTACGCCTGTTCGCAGGCCTCGATGAAGCGGCTTCGATTCTCTTGGGTCATCCGGACTCGATCCGCCACCACGGTGAGCCGGTCGAGCAGCGTTCCGGTAGCCGGCGCGGGGAATTCGTCGCAGCGCACGACACGGTCTGCCGCCAGCACGCGTTGAAACCCCTGCTGGGTCAGGAGCGTGAGCTGCTCATGTAGGGGAATCCGCGTGGTGAGGGGTAGGTCAAAGGTGACGAGCACCTCGCCGTTCGGACGACCGGCAAACATCTCTTCCCAAATCTTTTGCGGCGGTTCCTTGCGGATCGGCCCGCCGCAGTTCGGGCACCGGAGTTCCGCGAGGTGCGGCCACAACACCTTCATGTGATCGCAGATCTCGGTCATCGTCCCGATCGTGCTGCGCGTGGTGCGGACGGTGTTGCGCTGTTCGATGGCGATCGCCGGAGGAATGTTCTCGATCCGGTCGGCTGCCGGCTTGTCCATCCTGTCGAAGAACTGCCG
>JANXMD010000232.1 GCA_025354845.1 Verrucomicrobiota bacterium
GCTTGATCTCAGCGTGGGTGAGGCCCTCGAGTTTTTCTCGGCACACACCCTGTTGCGCCGGCCGCTGGAAGCGCTTCGCGACACCGGGCTGGATTATCTCCGGCTCGGCCAGACCAGTCCGACGCTGAGCGGCGGCGAGGCGCAGCGAATCAAGCTCGTGTCCCACCTGCTCACCGGCCTGCGCGGCGCTGGCGGCGGACCTCGGGCCCGCACTGCAGCGGCACGGTCCGACCTGTTCATCCTCGAGGAACCCACCATCGGACTCCACATCGAGGACGTGCGACGTCTGGTTGAGGTGGTCCAACGCCTGGTGGAGAGCGGTCACACCGTGGTCGTGATCGAGCACAATCTCGACCTGATCGCGGAAGCAGACTGGGTGATCGATCTCGGGCCCGAGGGGGGAGCCGCAGGAGGCACCGTAGTGGCCGAAGGGACGCCAGAAACGGTGGCCGCCGTCAGTGGCTCACATACCGGACGCTATCTGAAAAGCGTTCTGCCAAAGCCCGCGACGCCGAGGCGATCGCGCTCCAAGACCTCGTAGTCGACGACGTCCCACAGGTGTCCACAGGACGGAGTCTCGCCTCCGACATCCGTCGCCAGGGCGGGGCGGCTCGCTCCGTCGTAACCTTCGGAATCCCTCCACCAACCCCGCAGCAGCCATCGACGGAATCACGACAAACGGCGGCACCTCGGGCACCGGCAATGGGGAGGTCATAATAATACTCAGATCCGTCATCGTCAGCGGGATGACCGCCGAACTGCCCACCTGGGTAAACGTGGGAGCCGAAGAGCTGTCGGGGTTGTTGACGTAGTACACGTTCTTACCGGTGGAGGTAATGACGTAGAGGTTGGTGCTTTGCCCCAACCCTGCGACCTGGATCGCCCCCTGCGACGCGAATGGCAGGGAGGAATCGATGTTGAAATTTGTCCAACTGGCACCCGAGGACACGTTGGTCGCGTTGGAAAGCTGCTGACGGAAAAAGGTGTTGGCACTGGAGAGAACCGTGGACCCGTAAATCACGTCATTGGATCCGATCACGAAATCACCGCCGCCGAGGACCGTGGTGGAGGAGTGGTCGAAATTGGAAAACTGATTGACCGCCGAATAGCTCTTCGTGGTGGTTCCGGTTATAGGAAACTGAACCAGCGTGTCGCTGTTCTGAACTCCCAGCCAATAGGCTCCGTTGTAGTAGGTGCTCCGCGGCAAATAGCCGGACGCCACCGTGGTCGCCGGAAGGGTCGCCGACGTCACCGCCGCCCCAAGGGCGTAAGGGGTGCCATAACTACCGCCGAGGTTCGGATAGATGTAGGGAACGACCGACATCGTCCCCGCGCTGGCGCTAGTGTTGTTGTTGTAACTGTAGTTGAAATAGATGTCTCCGGTCGCGGAATCGATCGCCAACCCGTTGATGTACTCGTTGTTGTGGGTTCCCCACCCAGTCACAAAACCGCTCAAGTTGAGCTTCGCCGACGTGGAGACAGTGTTGGCGATCTTGTTGACGTCGACCTCGTAGATCTTCCAGTCCGTCCCGATGCCGTAAATGTACTCGGTGGCGGCATGGAGGTGCACGACGGCGGAAAGCGAGCAGAGCAACCACCATGAAAGGCGCCGAGTCATCTGAGGAGACCCATCTCCCTAAACTTATCGGCACTCCTTAGGGAATTCTAAAGACGTATCTTCCCTCCTCGCGGGGAGTCGCAACCCAGGGCGACGGCGCGGTCAACCCCGCACCGCAGTGCGACGGGGACGACGGAGGAATGCGATTCCGAACAGCACCAGCACACTGCCTGCAGCGGCCCAGGTCGAAGGCTCGGGCACCGAGGAAACCCCGGACCAGGTGGGCAGATGCACCTCTCCTGCGAGCGCCGCGTTGAAAGCGGCCAACGAGCCATCGAGATCGCCAGTGGAAGTGACGCTCGCGTCCGGTGCCAGGATGGACCCCTTCCAACCCGCGCCGTAATTCACCGTGCCGGCGCCGGCAAAGTTCCAGAGGGTCTTCTGGTACCAGGACACGCTGGTAAGATTGCCTACGAAGTTCGCGCCGCCGGGACGGGTGAACGAATATCCCGAGGTGCCGGTGACGTTGATGACAATTGCCTCCGGGCTCTTGCCGTTCAGATTGAGGTCGTACTGGGAAATAGCGCTATTGCTCAGCGTGGTCGCTGCGATTGAGAACACGGCGGTTCCGCCCGTAGCAGGCAGCGTCGACCCCACGGTGAACGTGAGCAGGTTTCCCGAAAGCAGCGAAGATCCGTTCGAAGCCAGTGCCGCATTGGCCGTCGATTCGGCCGCGATTCCGCTGAACACGGAGCTGAAATTGAACGAACTGTTGTAGTGAACGGCGTTGCCTGCCTGATTGAAATTGATCGTCCGCCCCGGGATGGACGCACCTCCAAAGGCAAGACTGCCGTACTGCATTGTCAGCCCGCTGCCGCTCGCCGC
>JANXMD010000234.1 GCA_025354845.1 Verrucomicrobiota bacterium
GGCCGGGGCGTTGCTCTCGACGTACCAGAGGCGGGCATCGAGCGGTTGCGCCTCACGGAACGACTTCCAATGAGACCACACGTGACAGTCCACCGACTTCCAATAGTCCATCCCGGCCCGCTTCAACTGCCGATCGTCGATCTGAAATCCGAGCGGCTCAATCAGATGCAAACGCGTCCCAGTTGCGGCGCAGAGGCGGCCGATGTTCCCCGTGTTCGGGGCAATTTCAGGTTCCACGAGGACGACGTTCAGCATCGCGTAAATGGGGATTTATTCCTCGTCTTCAGCTGCGATGGAAGGCGCCGGTTCGGATGATCGCCGTTTCGGCCCCGGCTTAGTGGGGTAATAAACCTTCCACAGCACCAGGCCCTGCGCGGGGGCCGTCATGCCCGCGAGCGAGCGGTCCTTGCTTTCAATCATCGGCAGAATCGCCTCCGGGGCGAATTTGCCCACGCCCACCTGCACCAGCGTGCCCACGATGCCGCGGCACATTTTGTACAGGAACCCATCTGCCTCAATGATCACCGTGATCATTGCTCCCGAACGTCGCACATCGCAGCGCGTCACGTGGCGAACCGTATTGCGGCGCTCGTAGCCCGGCGTGGCACTGAAGGCGCGAAAGTCGTGTCGGCCGACAAGGGTGCCAGCCGCACGACGCATTGCCGCGACGTCGAGCGTTCTGGGGAAATGCCAGCTTTGCCCCCCTTGCAACGGATGGTGGGCGGAATGATTCCACACCTGATACCGATACTGCTTTCCGCGCGCTGAGAATCGGGCGTGAAATCCCGAACGCGCCTTCCGTGCAGCAAATACACGCACGTCCTCGGGAAGATGCGCGTTCACCGCCAGCACCAACTTGTCAGGCGTCATGCGGAATTCCGATTCCGGGACATCAAAGTGCGCCACCATGCCCAGCGCGTGCACTCCGGTGTCGGTACGACTGGAACTGTGGACGCGCGGAGTCGATGGAAACAACCGGGCCAGTGCCTCCTCCAATCGAAGCTGAACACTCACGTCCTTGGGCTGGAGCTGCCAGCCGAAGTACCGCGTGCCATCGAAGGCGACCGTCAGCTTCAGACGCACCCAACCGGGCGCAACCAGGTCATCAGGCGTCGTGGGAGGGCGTTTGGCCATGCTTCAATCGGCATCCAGCGTGCGCGCGCCCGAAAAGGACCGCGATGGAAAACCGCCGTTCGGGCGCCCAGACTACGGGCTCAAATGATCGAGGTAGCTACGCAGCATCAACGCGGCCGCCATCGGATCGACCTTCCCCTTGCGATCCGAGCCCCGTACGCCGCCCTCTTTCAGAATCCGGTTCGCCTGCGCCGAGGTGAGGCGTTCATCCACGGTTTGAATGGGCACCTGGATGGCCTCCTTCAACACCGTGACAAACTCGCGCACCTTGGCCGCAGACTCCCCGTAGGACCCATCCATGTTGCGGGGCATGCCGACGAGGATGAGTTCCACTTCCTTCTCGCGGATCAATTCCTTGAGTCGCACGAGGAAGGCGGCGAATGGCTCGGCGTCGATGTTCTCGAGCGGCGAGGCGATCATCTTCAACGGATCGCTGATCGCGACGCCGATGCGCTTGGTACCGGGATCGAGGGCAAGAATGCGCATGAGTATGAAGGGAAACGCCGAAAAGCTTTTAACCGCTGATGAACGCAGATGGACGCTGATTGGGGGAAATGAAGCAACAAAAGGGACAATTCACGCCCTCTGGTAGGCGTGTGGATCGGTTTCTTCCCTATCTCGTTTTTGATCTGCGTTCATCCGCGTCCATCTGCGGTTAAATCGCTCTGCTCGGTTGTCAAAGTAACGACGCGGAATCGGTGTCGAGCAGCAGATCGCAGTGCGTCATCCGACGCAGCACGGATGCCGGACAGGCGGTCGAGATCGGTCCCTGCAGCGCGTTTTTAATCGGCAGTGCCTTCCGCGTCTCGGGGGCGAGACAGAGCATTTTCTTCGCGGCACAAAGCGCTGGAATCGTCAGGGTGAAGGCATACGGAGGCACCGCTTCGAGCGACGGGAAATGACCTTCCTTCACCTGCTGCATCTTGCAGGCGTCATCGAGCTTCACCAGCTTGACCCAGTACTTGTCGTCAAACCGCGCCACCGGGGGATCGTTGAAGGCCAAGTGACCGTTCTCCCCGACGCCGAGACAGCAGAGATCAATGGGCTGGGCCTTCAGCAGCGCGGTGTACCGTTCGCATTCGTCGAGCGGCAGATCGGCATCGCCTCCGAGGTAGTGGAAGGCGCGGGGTTTCACCAGCGACTCCACCCGCTCCTTCATGTAGCGGCGAAAGCACGCCGGATGATCAGCCGGGACGCCAAGATACTCGTCCATGTGGAAGAGGGTCACCTTTGACCACTCCACCCCGCCCAGAGCGACCAACTCCTTGAGAAAGCGGATCTGGGAATTCCCGGTGGCCAGGATGGCGGCGGCCGATCCCTGGCGGGCAATCGTCCCAGCCAGCAGGTCTCGAACTCGATGGGCCACCGCGGTGGACAGGTCGGCGTAGGTGGCAAACACCTCGACGTTGAGGGCGTCGGCTCGGAAGGTCCGGACGGGAACTGGGGCGGTGCTCATGAGCGCGGAAGCGTACGAATCCCGTTGGAACGAATGAAGGGAAAACAGGCCAAAGGCGCCTCCCCAATCGGGGGCATCTGGCAACGGCCCGATTTTCCCCAGAACTTTTGCTTTGCAGCGGCGCCCGGCTCGACTATTTAACCCGCCCTCAGTGCGAGATTAGCTCAGTGGTAGAGCATTCGCTTCACACGCGAGGGGTCGCAGGTTCAAACCCTGCATCTCGCACCATCTCTCCCCTCCCCCGCGCCGCCTCCCGATGAGGCGGAGAATTCGGGGAATCCCAACCAGACTCTTGGCGGCCACGGTCGCGCTTGCTTTGATCCGCGTTCACGACGCTGGACTCTTGGCGTCGATTCCTATGATCCGAAGCGCCATCACGATTTCCCTCGTTCCCGAAGCCCGCGGCGGTCCGTTCATCTTCTGGGACGATTTGGAAGCCGGTTGCGCCAAGGCCGCTGAATTGGGATATGATGCGGTGGAGATCTTCCCCACCCACGCCGACGATCTCGACGGGCTCGCCCTGCGCGAGCTGCTTCGGAAGCACGGGCTCAAGCTCGCGGCGGTGGGTACCGGCGCCGGTTGGGTGAGGCGCAAGCTTCGACTGACCGATCCCGACCCGCACGTCCGGATGTGCGCCCGTGACTTCATTGGCGCGGTGATCGACTTCGCCGGCGGCTTTGGAGCCCCGGCCATTATCGGCTCCATGCAGGGACGCTGGGGTGAAGGGCCGAATCCGACAACGCGCGACCAAGCGCTCGCGTGGCTGAAGGAGGAGTTGGATCAGCTTGGTCCACGCGCCCACGCGCTCGAGGTGCCCCTGCTCTACGAACCGTTGAACCGGTACGAGACCAATCTCTTCAACACCGTTACCGACGCCGTTGCGTTCCTGGGCACGCTGCGGACACAGAACGTGAAACTTCTCTGCGATCTGTTCCACATGAACATCGAAGAGTCGGACGTCGCAGCGGCGCTCCGACACGCAGGAACGGATCTGGGTCATGTCCACTTTGCCGACTCCAACCGCCGCGCCATGGGGTTCGGTCACACCGACATCGCGCCCATCGCCACCGTCCTGCGCGAGATGAACTACGCGGGTTACGTCAGCGCCGAAGTCCTGCCGCTCCCGGATTCCGAAACCGCGGCACGGCAGACGATCGCCAGCTTTCGTCGCTGGTTCCGGTGACTCGCAGCGCCCTGTCCGCGGGGTAGCCGCCGAGGGAACGAGGCGGACTTCGCCCCCAGACGCGCGGCGGCACCAATGGAACCCTTGGGAAATCCTTGGCGGGGGGTGATCCGCCTCCTCACGTCGGCGGCTACGATCAGGATTCGGCCGGTTTTCTGATCTTCCGCCTTTGACATTCGACCTTCGACTTTCGACCTTCGATTCCCGAATCCCATGCTCAAGCACACGCTGATCCACCCGGAGATCAATGCCATCCTCGGCCGGGCCGGGCACCACTCTAAGATCCTCATCGCCGACGGCAACTATCCCGCGTCGTCGAAGAAAGGCCCCAACGCACAAGTGATCTCGCTGAACCTGTCGCCAGGCTGCGTGACCGTCGTGCAGGTGCTGCGCGCCATCCTCAGCGCCGTGCCGGTGGATCACGTGAACACCATGGGGATCCCGGCGGACGACGCCTACGCCAAGTTCGGAGAACCGCCAGTGTGGAATGAGTTCCGGGCCGTGTTGAAGGAATCCGGCTCCTCTTTGCCGCTGGAGCCCATCTTGAAGTGGGACTTCTACAAGGCGGTGGAGTCAGCGGATCACGTTCTGACCGTCCAGACCGGCGATCAGGCCCTCTGGGCCAATGTGCTGCTCAGCATGGGATGCAGGACGTAGGTGGACCGCAGCGGCCAGGGTAGGGCGAACCTCCCGGTGAGCCGGGTGGACGGACGCGCTTCACCTCGCCCCAGGTTGCGTCACACCCACCTTTTACGCACCCGCTCGGCGGGAGCCTCGCGCTACCGGGGGGCGACGCCACCCGTCTCATATCAAAAAGGCGGCCCTGATCGAAATCAGGACCGCCTTGGGAACGTTCCGGACCGAATCCGGAGGGCTCGAACTTAGTTCTGGCCCGGTTCAGGAGCAGGCGCGGGCGCGGGCGCTGGGGTGGCTTCAGGAGCCGGGGCCGCGGGTGCAGCACCACCGTTTTCCTGCTGCTCACGCTCTTCCATCGCGGCCTTGCGGCTCAAACGGACACGGCCCTTTTCGTCAACGCCGAGGCATTTGACAGTGATCTCGTCGGAAAGCTGGACGATGTCCTCCACCTTCTTCACGCGGAAGTTGGCGAGCTCGCTGACGTGCACCAAACCTTCGCAACCCGGGAGGAATTCCACGAAGGCACCGAAGTCCTTGATGGAAACCACCTTGGCACGATAGACCTTGCCTGGCTCCGCCTTGGAGGCCGCCGCCGCCTTGTCCTCGGGGCTGCCTTCGCGCTTGCCGGCGGCACGATCACCACGATCGGCGCGAGGGGCACGTTCACCACGGTCGCCGCGATCTCCACGATCACGACCACGAGGAGCGCGCTCGCCACCACGTTCGGCACCGCGATCAGCACCACGGTCCGGCCCGCGCTCGGCGCGTTCAGGACGACCTTCGCCAGAGCCTTCGGGACGGGACTCGCCGCCAGAAGCGGGAGCCGCGCCTTCGGAGGAACCCGCGACGATCTCGCCGCGCTCTTCCATTGCCGCCTTGCGGGACAACTTGACGCGGCCCTTCTCGTCGACACCCAGGCACTTGACCCAGATCTCGTCGCCCATCTTGATGACGTCCTCTACGCGGTTGACGCGCTTGTTGGAGAGCTCGCTGACGTGCACCAGACCATCCTGGCCGGGCAGCACTTCCACGAACGCACCGAATTCCTTGATGGTGACGACGCGACCCTTGTAGATCTTGCCGATTTCGATCTCGGCGCCGATGCCTTCGATGGCGGCCTTGGCGATCGCCATGCCTTCCGGCGACACGGAGAAGATCTTCACCGTGCCGTCGTCTTCGATGTTGATCTCGCAACCCGACTCGTCGACGAGGCGCTTGATGTTCTTGCCACCAGGTCCGATCAGCGCGCCGATCTTCTCGGGGTTGATCTTGAGGACCACGATGCGCGGCGCGTACTTGCTCAACTCGGAGCGAGGAGCCGGCAGCGTCGAGAGCATGTGCTGGAGGATTTCGAGGCGCGCCACGCGGGCCTTTTCGATCGTCTCCGCCATGATCGGCAGGGGGATGCCCTTGAGCTTGAGATCCAGCTGGAAGCCGGTGATGCCCACGTCGGTGCCGGCGATCTTGCAATCCATGTCGCAGAACGCGTCTTCCCATCCGATGATGTCGGTGAGGAGCTTGTAGCGGGAGATTTCCTCGTCCGTGCCGTACTCGGTGCAGATACCGATGCTGATGCCAGCGACCGGGCGGGTCAAAGGCACGCCAGCGTCCATGAGCGCCAGGGTGGCGCCGCAAACCGAGGCCATGGAGGTCGATCCATTCGACTCCATGATTTCCGCAGTAATGCGCAGGGCGTAGGGGTAATCCTTGAGCGGAATCACCGGGCGAACGCTGCGTTCCGCCAGCGCTCCGTGACCGATCTCACGACGGCCGGGGCCCATGATACGACCGGTCTCACCCACCGAGAAGTTCGGGAAGTTGTAGTGTAGGAGAAACTGCTTCTTGGTCTCGCCTCCGGTGTAGGAGTCGAAGTCCTGAATGTCATCGCTGGTGCCGAGAGTGGCGAGGCAGACCGCCTGGGTCTCACCGCGAGCGAACACGGCGCTGCCGTGGGCACGGGGGAGAATGGAGACGGCACTGGTCAGCGGACGAACGGCGTCGAAGGCGCGACCGTCAAGACGCTTGCCGTGATCGAGGATCAGGCTGCGGACGGCCTCCTTCTGGATGTAGTACTGGAGG
>JANXMD010000239.1 GCA_025354845.1 Verrucomicrobiota bacterium
CAGGCCGACCGAGCCAAAGAGAATGGAATCCGACTCCCGGCAGAGCTGGAGCGTGGCGTCGGGCAAGGCCTTGCCGGCGGCATCGATGCCAGCCCATCCCACCGGCGCCTCGGTGATGGCCACGGTGAAACCGGACAAGGATGCCGTGGCGCGGAGGACCTTTAAGGCCTCGCGCATGACTTCGGGGCCGATGCCGTCTCCGGCAAGGGCGGCGATTTTCAGTGATTTGGAACTCATGTCGAGGGGCGGAGTTTGCGATGCGGCGCGTCCGATGGAAGGAGTTTTTCATCCTGAAGCCCGGCAAAAAACCCGTTGGCTCCATCCCGGCACTTGCCTACGTTGCCGGTTCACTTTTCGGAATGCCGAGCGTGTACATCAAGACCTACGGTTGCCAGATGAACGAGCGTGACAGCGAATCTGTCGCCGCCCAGCTCGTCGCGAAGGGCTATACCCTGGTGGAGTCGGAGGTCGGGGCGGACGTGGTGTTGCTGAATACCTGCTCGGTCCGCGATTTTGCCGAGCAGAAGGCGCTCGGGAAAATGACCACGGTGGCCGGCCGGGCGCGCAAGCGCGGACCGGTGCCCGTTCTGGGCTTCCTCGGCTGCATGGCTCAGAGCCGCGGCCAGGAACTCATCGATCGGCTGCCCGATGTGGACCTCGTGGTCGGAACGCAAAAGGCCCATCACATCGCCGACCATCTCGACGCCATCCTGGCCGGCCGGAAGGACAAGATCGTCGATACCGGCGAGGAGGCCGGCAGTCAGTCGGAGATTCGCGAGCACCTGTCGAACGGATCGGGTCCGCGCGCCGTCACCGCGTTTGTCAGCATCATGCAGGGCTGCAATCAGCACTGCACCTTCTGCATCGTGCCCGCCACCCGCGGAATGGAACGCAGCCGGTCCATTGAAGAAATCGTCGCGGAATGCCGCGGCCTGGTGGAGCGCGGGGTGCGCGAGGTCACGCTGCTGGGGCAAATTGTCACCAGCTTCGGTCGGCGCGAGATTGGCATGAAGGACGGCCGTTCGGCCTTTGTTCAACTGATTGAAGCGGTTCATGCGATCGACGGCCTGGAGCGCATCCGCTTCACCTCCCCACATCCGAAGGGCTACGGCGACGACCTGATCGAGGCCTTCGGCCGGCTGCCGAAACTCGTGGAGAGCGCGCACCTGCCGGTGCAAAGCGGCAATGATCGGCTTCTGCGCGCCATGCATCGGGGCTACACCCGCGAGCGTTACGAGGAACTCATCCGCAAGCTCCGCTCCGTGCAGCCCGAGATTGGGCTGAGCACCGATCTCATCGTCGGCTTTCCGGGCGAGACCGATGCCGAGTTCGAGGAGTCGGTCGACCTCTGCCAGGCGCTTCGCTTCGATCAAGTTTATCTTTTTAAGTACTCGCCGCGTCGCGATACGCCGGCCGCGGCGATGCCCGATCAGGTCCCTCAGGAAGTCATCGAAGCCCGCCATGCCCGCCTGCTCGAGATCATCAATGGCATCGCCGCCGAACGCTATCAGGCCGAGGTGGGCAAACGGTTGCAGATCCTCGTCGAAGGCCCCAGCCGCCGGAATCCCGCCACCTTCGAGGGGCGCACGCGGTCCAACAAGATCGTGATCTTCGACGGCTCTGAGCGTCACCGGGGCGAGTTGATGGACGTGCGCATCGAGCGCGCCGGCAACTTTACCCTGTACGGCGATCCCGTGGTCGTCGGGCTCGACGCTGACTCCGATTCCTCCGAAGATTCGAACGCGCCGCAGCCCGGTTTCATCGCGCCCCCTGTCCCCATTTCTGCATGACCTTGTCCCTGTCGTTGATCGCCCTCGTCCTCGGAGTTGCCGCGCTGGTCAGTCATGCCTACGCGCTCGCTCGTCCCGCGGTGGCGATGGCTTGGCTCCGCCGGTTCCCGCGCAATGTGCCGGTGGGCGTTGCCTTGATGTTGATCGGTACCGCCTGGTTTGAGTGGAACCTGGCCAACGAGAACCTGGACGACATCGCCAAATTCAAACTGGTGATGCAGGCCGCCTTTGCCCTGCTCGGTGTGGCGAGTTGCTTCTTCGTGAAGGATTTTCTCGCCGTGCGCGGGCTCTGCGTGGTGCTGCTCATGGCTGCATGGCAAGTCTGCGACACCGCCCGGTGGCATCCCAGTCTCTGGCGCGACGCGATCTCCGCATGGGCTTATGTTTGGGCCCTCGCCGGGTTGTGGTGGACGGTGCAGCCTTGGCGCGCGCGGGATGCGATCCACTGGGTGATCGCCACCCCTGGTCGATTCAAACTGGCCGCCGGTGCGGGCGTGGTTTGGGGGCTCTTGCTGATCGCGCTGTCGCAGACGGTGCTGCGCTAAGGCGGAGTCGAAGGTCTAAAGTCGAAAGTCGATTTGGGCTAAGATTTGGGCGCCGAAATGCGGTCAATCTCCCAGCCGAAGCTCCAGGACTTGGTGCCCAAAAAGTTGATGCCTAGGTGTCGCGAGAGGATCCAGGTGGTCTGATCGCTTGGGTCCCGCTTCAGTTCAAGCGTGACACCGTAGCTGCCGATGCGTCCCAGCGATGCTTCGTGACTGGCGTAGATCCAGAACGAGGTCATCGCAACCGCGGTGAATCGGTAGTTTCTGACT
>JANXMD010000256.1 GCA_025354845.1 Verrucomicrobiota bacterium
GGTGCCGAGTTTTGGAAGGACGTCGCCCAGATACTCCCGAAGCCGGATGTCGAGACGTCGGCAGGTTTCCACGATGGAGATGATCGCGGCGATCTTCGGCCCCGCGGTCTCGTCGCCCAGATGCAGCCAGTTCCGGCGTCCGAGGGCGATCGGGCGCATGGCCCCCTCGCACCAATTGTTGTCGATCTCGACCTGGCCATCCCGGAGGTACTCCTCCATCCGCGACCACTGGCCCAGCGCGTAGTCGCAGGCCCCGGCCAGGGCGTCGCCTGGCGGGATCGCCTGCCGGATCTCCACGATCCGCTCTCGGAGCGCGCACATAACCGGGCGACTCTTGGCTTGTCGCAGTTCCAACCGCTGGTGCGGGGTCAGGTTCCGGGACCGGGCGTCGGCCTCCACGCCGTAGAGCAACGCGATCCGGTTGACGATCTCCACCGGCCGTGGGTCCAACGGCGTCAGCTTGGTGGTGTCCACGAACTTCCTCCGGATGTGCGCCATGCAGGCGACAAAGGTGATGCCCTCGCCCAGCTTGTCGTAGGCGGCATAACCGTCGCATTGAAGTTTTCCCCGGAAACCCTTCAGGAATTCCCCGGGACCGGCGGTTCGTCCTCGGCCCATTCGGAAGTCAAAGACCACCGCTCCGCCCGGTCGCCCGTACTCCCAAAGATAAGCCCGGTGATTCGCGCCCGTCGGCTCCGAGATCTGGCAGGGCACGGTGGTTTCGTCGGCCTGGAGATAACCACAGGCCAACAGATCCACGCCTTGCGCCCGGACGAGCGGGACCAGCAGGTCCGCCGCCCTCAGCAGGCCCGAGTTGAGAGTTTGGCGGCTGAGGTCGATGCCGTGGTCTTCCAGCAGGCTGGCACACTGGCGGTAGACCGGGGTGTGCTGCTGGAACTTGGCCGCCAGCACCGCGATGACGAACTCGTTGGAAAGCTTGCCCTTGGGCACGATCTGCGCGGGCGCCGGTGCCACCGCCACGCCCTGCTCGGGCAGGCAATGGGAACCGCGCTTCTCCCGCTTGATGACCCGCACGAAGAATTCGGCCGGCCGGCACCCCAGTTCCTCGCGGACCTCGTAGCCGATGACCGGACGCGGTGCGCCGCAGGCGGAGCAGGTGCAATCCTTGGGGTGACAGGGAATGATTTCCTCGCGCCGTTCCAAATGGGCCGGAAGGACGGCCCGGCCCGGATGATTGTTCCTCGGGGCCTTGGCCTTCGGCAAGGACGCGAGGGCCTTGGCCGGTTCCGGGAGCGCGGCTTCGTTTTCGACCTCGGGGACCGCAACCACCAGTTCCTGCGGCAGCAGGCTCAGCTGGTTCTCGGAAAGATTGTCCGCCCTCGGCCCCCATTTCCGGAGGTTCAGCAAGCGGATCTCTTCATTCTTGAGGCTGACGACTATCTGGAGCCGGGCATTTTCCGCCTGCAAGTGCTTCACTAGCTCACCGACTTCGGGCGGAAGGGATTGGAGATCCAGTGGCATCTAAGTATGCCGATAACTATATATCAGTACGCGCGTGCTGGCAATATGATTGATATCTTATATTACGTTGTTATATCCCCGCAGGTGGTTCACGCCGCCTTGCGCCACCAGGGTCGGGACCGCGTCTTCTCCAGATCAATTCCACTCAAGAGCAGGGTCAATTCCTCCGCCAGGATCCGCAGCGCGGCGTCCGTGGGCGTTGCCTCCCCGCCGGGCCAGTTGAAGCGGCCCTTTGCCAGGCGTTTGGTCAAGAGCCAAGTCCCCGATCCGTCCCAGTAGAGCAACTTGACCCGGGTGCGGTTGCGATTGGCGAAGGCGAAGAGGTGCCCGCTCAGCGGATCCTCGTTGAAGCGGTGGCGCACGAGATCGCCGAGCCCCTCGAAACCCTTGCGGAGATCGGTCGCGCCCAATGCCAGGAAGACCTTCGTGGCCGGCCCGGTGGGAATCATAACTCGCGCAGGAGCCCGCAGAGCTCGCGCAACTCGTCTGCCTGGAAACCGGTGGCTACCTCCAGACTAAGGCCGCCGGGGAAGCCGATCCGGAACGTGGGGCCGGCGGGTGTGGCGCCGGGCAAATTCACCGGCAGCCGGATCAGTGTCGCCCGCGGCGCGGCGGATTCGGCCGCCCTCGACTTATACAACCAACTTCTGAGACAGGAAAGGCCGAGCCCATGGCGCGCCGCGAACTCCCGCTGCGTCACGCCGCTGTGTTGGTATCCGGCGACGAGCTCGGCACGTTCGGCGGCCGTGCGTCGGCGTCGCCGCGCTGATTGTAATTTCATCCGCCCAGCCTAACCAATCCGCTCGCGCCGCATAGCCGTCCTTCCCCAGACGGATACGCACTACATCGGACCTGGCGAGCGGTCTGGCAGCTGAGTCGTAATTCTGGGGCGGGGTTGCTCCGGCAAGATCAGGAACCCGAGAGAGATCGAATCCCTACAGAGCGTCAGCCGGTGGCATCCGGTCAAGGTCTTCACACTGGAAGCCTCTCAATGCCCTGTTGTCCGCCTCGGACTCGGTGTGGACGATCATGTACTGTCTGACTCCCATAGCCTCCCACATTTCCCCGATAAACGTCGCCTCGTCCTCTAGTCCCAGCCGGCCAATTGATACCGTATCACTGTTCGTAGAGGCCAAGACCACCTTGAGGGCCAACAAGGCGTCCTCCAATCGAAGGCCAGTTAGTTTGAGGGGCCGCACCATCGGATCCGTCGCCTGAAGAGCCGTCACAACGGCGGAATCATCGGTGTCCACCAATACGGTGACGTTGGGTTCAAAATCGAACTCCATGTACTGTTCCAGTGTGAGGTGCACGGCAGTTCCACCGTGGACCATCTCGGTGCAGAGGGGTTCAGTTGAAACATGACAGTTTGGAAACTGCCGAGGTCCGAAGATTGGGATAGGCAACGCGTGGTGTGTACGATTAGCGGAAACGCCTTTCCAATCAGGATACGTCTGGAGCCACTTGATCCACGGTGGGTAGAGACCGCCCGTTTTGGTGACCAACACCTCAGGCTTGCTCACCCCGGTGCGGAAAACCGCAGCCTTGATGGCGGACTCGTCCCACTCGGCTTGGTGAGCGCAGAGGATTCTGGGCCCCGGGTCGGGTGCCTGGAAGAGGCGGCCATAGACCTCGGACGAATCACCTTCAAGGAAGGCCACCAGAAGGAGCCGTTCGATCACTGGCCCGTCAGACCGAATTCTCCGCCGAATCCAACGGAAGGAGCCACCCTTGATGACATCGGCCAGGCCCAGCTCCCGGAGTGCCTCCTGACACACATCTCCATAACCGTCGCAGCAGAACGGATTGCCGAGGGCTGTCGGGCAACCTGTTTCCTGCAACAGGAGAAACGGCTTCCGGCCACCGTATTCCCCGCAAAAGATGAATGCTCGAACCAAATCAGTCATCCGGGCCATCGGTTCCCAATCCACTTCGGAGGTCGAGCAGAACAGGACCTTACCGGACTTGGCGAGACTCAGCAGGTCCTTGGTGGCGCACTAGTTCAAGACGTCGACGGCAACCTTTTGGATGTCGAGTCCTTCTGAGTCCGGGTCAGGAATCAGGCCATAGGGCCGGTGTAAGGAGCTTTCTGTAATTCGCTCTCTGGCTGCTCCCACCCAACCCCTGCGGGGGAGGTGGAGCGGAG
>JANXMD010000274.1 GCA_025354845.1 Verrucomicrobiota bacterium
CGACGGCGATGGGGGCGCTGCGACCAGCGCAACCTTGAACAATCCCAACGGATTGGCCGTAGATGCGAGCGGCAACCTCTTTATCGCGGACACCCTGAATCACGTGATCCGCAAGGTGAGTTCACTCGGCGCCATCACCACCGTCGCCGGCAACGGGGTCGCGGATTATCTGGGCAACGGCATTTCGGCGATCAGTGCCAGCTTGAACACTCCGATGGGTGTGGCCGTGGATGCCAGTGGAAATCTCTTCATTGCAGACGCATCGAACCATGCAATCCGCAAGGTGGACACCCTCGGTACGATCACGACTTTCGCCGGCAGTGGGGTCGCTGGTTACAGCGGAGATGGGGGGGCAGGCACCAGTGCCACCTTGAACAACCCCAGCGGCGTCGTCGTGGACTCCGTGGCGAACCTCTTCGTTGCGGATACCATGAACCACGCGATCCGGAGGGTGGACGCCCTCGGCGGCATCGTCACTGTCGCCGGCACTGGGGTCGCAGGCTATTCGGGTGACGGCGGTTCGGCGAGCAGCGCCTTATTGCAAAGTCCTTTAGCGGTCGCGGTGGACTTGAGCGGGAACATTTTCATCGCAGATTTCGGAAACAACGTGGTGCGCCAGGTGACCTCGAGCGGGCAAATCAGTACCGCAGCAGGCAATGGCCAAGCGGGCGATTCTGGGGATGGGGGACCAGCGACCAACGCCCGACTGTTCGGTCCCGCCGGCGTGGCGATGGATTCCTCCGGCAACCTCTACATCGCGGATGCTAACAATGCGATGGTGCGTAAGGTGACTGCCTTCGGTCCTTCGTTGGCTGTTCCCTCGGTGGGGCCGGGAAACATCGGAACCTATGACGTCATCGTGTCGGCGGCGGGCACCAGCGTCACCAGCAACCCCGTAACGGTTTCAATTTCGGGAAGCGGCTCGTTGCCGGTGGCCGTGTCGGACTCACTCAACCGGCCGGACAACACGCTGGTGGTCAAAGTTCCCCTCTCGACGCTCCTCGCCAACGACCACGACCCAGGGAGCCACTCTCTTTCCATCACGGCTGTGGGCAACGCCCAGCCAATCGGTGCGACGGTGGCGATTTCGGCTGGCTTCGCAATCTACACGGTGACCAGCGATTCGGCTGGAAGCGGCAGTTTCACCTATACCGTCAGCAATGGCACGCTGAGTTCAACCGGAACGGTCACCATCACACAGACCGCCGCCTCCTCGGGTTCCTCGCCCCCTTCAGCCGTGTCGATCACCCCCGTCGGCGCCGACTTCGTTCTCAAGTTCCTGGGAGTACCCGGCCTCACCTACGGGGTTCAGTACACCACCAACCCCGGTTCGCCCTACACCTGGCATGAGTTCAGCCCGCCCGCGATCGTGAACGCCCCGGCAAACGGCGTTTTTAGCTTTACCGACGTGGCGCCCACTGACCCGCTACGCCTTTATCGAACGGTGCTGCGGCCCTGATCCGGATCGCCTCAATCCTCCAATTACCCCGTCTGTTCCCGATGAATCTCCGGCTCCTGTCCCTACCGGCCGCCGCCCTGCTGGCCACAACCCCAGGTTTTGGCCAAATCTTTATCAGCGAGACCTACAGCACTCCGGTCTCCGCGCCTTCCGGGATCGTGCCCGACGGTATCGGCTCGCTCACGTTCAGCGAAGTGGTCAGTGGATCTCAGATTCAGAACCTCAGCAATGTCGTGGTCAGCTTGAACCTGGCAGGCAACCCCGCCGCCCAGGGTTGGGCTGGAGATATGTTTGTCTCGCTCAACCGCGACCTGGGCAGCCAGACCGCCGTCCTGCTCAATCAGGCCGGCGTCACTCCATCCAACTCCGCCGGTTTCGGCGCCATCGGGTGGAACGTCTCCTTCCGGTATGGCGCGGTGAACGGGGACGTACACTTTGCGACGCCCACCTCCCCGTCGACGGTCGTCACCGGGACCTGGCAGCCCGACGGACGCCTGAATCCGACCTCCACCTCCCGGCCGGCGGGGCTTGACGTGTTTAACAGCGGAACCGGAAACGCAACTTGGTACCTAACCATCGCCGACCTTTCCCCCGGTGGCTCGATGACGCTCACTAGTTGGTCCCTGACACTTGAAGGGACCTCATCGGTCCCCGAACCTGCCGAGTCCCTTGGCTTCGTCGCCGTAGGACTGGGGCTATTCGCCCTCGTTCGACGTCGCCCTCAAGCCTAGCCCGTTCGAACTTTGTTTTCAAAGGGCCTGAAGTAAGGGGCTAGGCTGTCTGCGTTTCCTGCCCTTTCACCGTACCCTGGGGCAGCAGTTTTCCCCGGCCCGTTCCCTACCGCCTGAAGAGGCAAGCTAACCTCCACGGAATGCGTCGCTTGCAATCCAAGTGGTGACATCAGCCCCGAACTCGTCACAGTTTTCCCACGGCAGATTTCGAATGAGTTTATTCCGTACCCCCGGACCCAAGACTACCCACTCCCGGGTCTTTAAGGGCGCCACCATCCTCACGCTTTCGCGCGTGATCGGGTACGCCTTGTCTTTCGTGCGGAATATCGTGCTGGCGCGCATGCTCACCAAGGCCGATTTCGGCCTCTCCGCTGCGTTCGCGACGACCATCTTGATGCTCGAATTGTCCGGTCGATCTGGCCTGCCTCAATTGATCGTCCGATCTCCGCGAGGTGAGGACGCCTCCTTCATGGCGTCTCTGCAAACGCTTC
>JANXMD010000289.1 GCA_025354845.1 Verrucomicrobiota bacterium
CCGGCTCTTGCCGGTCTGCATCAGGGTGAGGGCCTCGAAGCCCTCGTCGAGTGTTCCAAATCCACCTGGGAATAGCACCACCGCGTCACTCTGGCGGATGAAGGTGAACTTTCGCGTGAAGAAGTATTTAAAGGTGATGAGCTTCTTGTCGGCTTCGAGGACGGGATTGGCGGTCTGTTCCCAGGGCAGGCGGATGTTGCATCCGAAGCTCTGCTCCGGCCCGGCACCTTCATTGCCGGCCTGCATGATGCCCGGGCCGGCACCCGTGATGACCATGAACCCGGCCTCGGCGATCTGCCGGCCGAATTCCTTGGCCAGTTGATACTCCAACTCTTCCGGTTTCGTTCGTGCGGAACCGAAAATGCACACCCGTCGGCGGCCGGAGTAGGCGGTGAACAGACGGTACTGATAGCGCAGTTCCTTCAGCGTTGTCTGCATCACCCGCGCATCGCCGCGGGACCGCACATCGGTCAGCATCTTGAGCGCGGTTTCCACGACATCGGCGACGATACCCTCGTTGTAGCCACCGCCTTTGTAGCGGATGAGCTCCTCGATGCGCCGGCGCAATTCAGGGTCGGCAACGGGGCGTTTGACGGGTTCCATGAGGTTCGTGGCAGCCACGGCTTTGAGGTCAATTCGGCGTAATTGAGGAGCGAAGTTCGAGAATTACGCATCCGATGCGTTGCGGGCGTCGATCCAGAATCCGGCTTGGAACCGATCGCCCGGTGGCAGAACGATCACCTCACCGTCCGCGCGACCGAAGGAATTGGGCAGCGCGGTCCAGGGTTCAATGCAATAAAAGGGATCCTCCGGGCTCCGCGCCCAGAGCGCCACGTAGCGGTACGCCGGGTGGGTGTCGAAGTTCAGAACGGCCTCGACGCCGCCGTCAGGATCAACGAGTGCGATTTCGCGCTCAGCAAGATTTCCCAGAAAGACCGTGCCGCTCACGTCCACGCCCGTGCTGAGCCGAGCCGCGGCCATTGGCTCCTCGAAGAAAGCCTCCGCCTTGCCAATGGGATTGAATCGCGTCGCCCGCGGCAAACGCAGGTAGGAGCGCTGGCGATCGCCTTTGGCAGTCAGCGGCAGACGGAAATACGGATGGAAGCCGGTGCTGAAGGGCAGGGGAGCGGTGTCGCGATTCTCAATCACCTGTTCGCATTCCAGCCGGCCGTTGCGGAGCCGGTAGGTCACTCGGTGGCAAAACGCGAAGGGATAACTGGGGCGGGTGAGCTCCGAATCGGTGATCTCCTGGGTCACGAAATCGACCCCTTGGTCCACGACCGTCCAAGGAACCCGCCGAGCAAACCCGTGCTGCACCGACGCAAAGAGAGTTCCGTTGAGTTCGTACTGACCTTCCTTTCCACCGGCGGTGTTGTAGCTGACGTGTGGAAACAGAATGGGATTTCCGGCCCACATCCGGTCGGGGTAACGGCCCACCACGGCGGGATCATCTTGCAGCACGTCCACCCAACCCACTCCGGGAACCTGTCGGGCGTATCGCGTGAGCCAGCCGCCGAGCCGGGGATGGACGACGGCAACGGCGGTGTCGCCGTCGCGAAGGGTGATTGGTTCGGTCATGGAGGTAAACGTAGGCGAAGTGGGATTCAGGAAAACAGATCGAGCTGTGGAGCGGGCGGCAGTTCCTGCAGGCGCTCGCGCTTGACGCCCGCGCGGGCTGCCCGCCGACCCGACGGGACGGGCTCGCCTCCGCCTCCGCCCAATTGATGGACATTGAGCTCGGCCTCCTCCAGCACGCGCAGGATCTCCTTGGCGCGATCAATGACCGGCTGAGGGACCCCGGCCAGCCGTGCTACCTGGATGCCGTGGCTCTTGTCGGTGGGCCCTGGCTGAACCTTGCGCAGGAAGATGAGCTGATCGTTCCAATCGCGGACCACCACGTGGTAATTGCGGACCCGAGGCAGACGCGGACCCGCCGCCGCTCCGCCCTCACTTGCCGAATTCGCGGCCGGATCGGTTCCGAGTTCGGTGAGCTCGTGGTAGTGCGTCGCGAAGAGCGTCTTGGCACCAACCTGCTGGTGCAGATGCTCCACAATGCTCCACGCGAGGCTCAATCCGTCGAAGGTGCTCGTGCCGCGGCCGATCTCGTCGAGGATCACCAGGCTCCGTCGCGTCGCGTTGTTGAGGATGTTCGCAGTCTCGCTCATCTCCACCATGAACGTGCTCTGGCCGCGGGCAAGATCATCGCTGGCCCCGATACGCGTGAAGATGCGGTCGACGAGGTCCACGCGCGCCTTCGATGCCGGCAAGGGACAGCCCGTGTGGGCCAGCAGAGCGAGCAGCGCCACCTGGCGAATGTAGGTGCTCTTGCCCGCCATGTTGGGGCCGGTGATGAGGGCGATCTGTTCGCGCTCCACGTCGAGCTCGGTGTCGTTGGGAATGAAGCGCTCCTCGCCGGGCTGGAGATCAAGCACCGGATGGCGTCCGTCGCGAAAGGAGAGCACTCCCGTGTCGCCGACCTCGGGTTCGGTCCAGTCGTGCAATCGCGCGATCTCCGCGAACGCTGCGAGCACATCGAGCCGTGAAAGTGCCGCGGCGGTCTGCTGGATGTCCCGAAGACGGCCGAGCATCTCCTCGCGCACCTTGAGGAACAGGTCGTATTCCAGCTGGGTGGCCCGCTCCTCGGCGCCGAGGATCTTGGACTCCATGGTCTTCAGATCCTGGGTGATGAAGCGTTCGCCGTTGGAGATGGTCTGCTTGCGCACGTACTCCGGTGGCACTTTCGCGAGGTTGGACTTGCTGACCTCGATGTAATAGCCGAACACCGAATTAAAGCCGACTTTGAGCGAGGGAATGCCGGTCCGGGCGATCTCGTCCTGCTGGAGTTTTGCCACCCAATCCTTGCCGCCGCGCGCGGCGGATCGGAGTTCATCGAGCTCCGGGCTGAAGCCGTCGCGAATGATTCCGCCCTCCTTCACGGCGAGGGGCGGTTCGTCGGCGATGGCGCGGGACAACAATTCGCAGAGGTCCGGAAATTCAAGCAACTCGGCGGTCAGTTCGTCGATCAGAGGAAGCGACGACAGCGACGGCGACGACGACGACGATTCGGATTCCACCCCTTCCAAGGCGGCCTGTGGCGGAATTGGGGGACTGCCGCACAGTTGGAAAAGAAGGCCGCGGATCAATGGCAGGTGTTCCAGCGCATGACGTAGCGCGACGAGATCGCGCCCACTACCCGATCCCAGGCTCAGCCGGCCGAGGGTTCTCTCTAGATCGCGGATTTCGGGCAGACGCCCGCGGAATCCCTCCAGCAATGCGGGCTGGCTTCGCCACGCGGCCACCGCCTGCTGGCGACGTCGGATCGCCTCCACCGATGCCAGCGGCTGCGTGAGCCAGTCGCGCAACCGCCGTGCGCCCATGGGCGTGAGCGTGCGGTTGAGCGCGCCAAAAAGCGTGGTGTTACGGGCGGCATCGCGATGCAGCGGTTCCAGGATCTCCAAATTTCGCAGCGACACCGTGTCGAGCACCAGATGATCGGTGGTTTCGTAAAAGCTGAGACGGGTGAGATGCCGGAGATCGCGGCGGAGGTGATGAACCAGGTAGTGAATCATCCCGCCGGCGGCTCCGATGGCGGCGGCGCGAGCGCGCAGGCCGAAACCGTCGAGGGCCGCCACTTTGAAATGATCCTTCAGCGTGAACAGCGAGGTCTCGGGGAGAAACGTCCAGTCCTCGTAGAAGCTCACCTGAGCTCCGATGCCCGAGCAGTTCGAGTAAAGCGTCTTGTCCTCGGCAGGCAGGACCAGCTCGGTGGGACGCAACCGTTCCAGTTCCGCCGAAAGAGCGCGGGCATCGGGCGTCTCGGTGACGCGAAAATCGCCGGTGGTGAGATCCAGCACGGCAAGACCGGTGCGTTCTCCGAGACGGAATGCGGCGGCGAGGAAGTTGTTTCGCTCCGCCACGAGCAGGCGCTCATCGAAGTGGGTTCCAGGCGACAGAATCGCCGTGACCTCGCGCTGCACCAGCTTGCCGGGCTTTGCTTCCTCGGCCTGATCGCAGATCGCCACCTTGCGCCCTGCCTTCAGCAGTCGGCTGATGTATCCGTTGGCCGCATGATGCGGCAGACCGCACATCGGAATGCCGTTTCGTTTGGTGAGCGAGAGGTTGAGGAGCTGCGATCCGGATTGCGCATCCTCGAAGAACATCTCGTAGAAATCGCCGAGTCGGAAGAGCAGCAGCGCATCCTTTGGAAGCTCGCTCTTGATGCGACGGTACTGCGCCATCATCGGCGTGAGTTGGGTCTCGGATGCGGACATGATGCGTGATGGATGATAGGCAGACGTCGTGTTGCCGCAAGGTGCGCGACGATGTGTTCGCAGCGTCGTGTTGCGAAAAAAGTAGATGAAGAATGGGAAATCTCTCGCACCCGCATGACGGTCGCGTTACAAACTCAAGCGAATTCAATAGCTCCTCGTTTTTCCGCAACGAACCAATTTGTTTTTTCCGGTAGTTAATACCGACCTCGAAGGGAGGTGACGCTCCATGGCAGCCAAGAAAGCCCCCGCAAAGAAAGCCCCCGCAAAGAAGGCAGCAGTGAAAGCAGCCCCGGCCAAGAAAGCCGCGGCGAAGAAAACGGTGAAAAAGAAGTAACCGTGCTTCCTGTTGATTCGTTCGGGGCGGAAATGGCCCGCGTTTGCGGGCGGTTTCCGCCCCGTTTTCGTTTCCATCGTTGGTGTGACGTCGCGAGCGCTGTGTGCCCATGGATCTCGGCGTTGACTCCGGCATGGACGTCTCCGACAGCCTGCGTACCCTTGCCCCATGGCCCGGCTCGTCTTCGACATTGAGACCTCTGCCCTCGACATTGGTGTGTTCGATGAGGCGCAGCAGGAATACCTGTTCCGTGAGGCGGAGCGCCTTCCGAATCCCGAGGATCGCGCGAAACGCCGCGCTGAAATCAGCCAGATGTTCAGTCTCTGGCCGTTCACCGCGCAAGTGGTGTGCATCGCCATGGTCAATGCCGACACCGGCCGCGGCCAGGTGCTTTTCCAGTCCGATGATTTTGAGGAGGATGGAGAGGTCTCGAGTGGCCCAGTGGAATTCGCGCCTCAACCGGACGAAGGGGAACTGCTGACCGCCTTCTGGGATGTCGCCCACCGTTACGACTCCATCGTCACCTTCAACGGCCGCGGCTTCGATGTTCCGTTCCTGTACCTGCGATCCGCTCTGCTGAACGTGCCGATCACTCGAAAGGACTGGCTTGGCTATCGGTACCAGACCGAGCCCCACACCGATCTCGCGGAGCAATTGACCTTCTACAACGTCAGCGGACGCGAAGGAGCGGCGCGGAAGTTCAACCTCGATTTCTACTGCAAGGCGTTTGGCATTCCGTCACCGAAGGCCCAAGGGGTCTCGGGCATGGACGTACCGGACATGGTGGCCGCCGGAGAGTACCGCAAAATCGCCGAGTACTGCCTGCGGGACGTCGTCGCCACCGCAGAATTGTACAAAATCTGGCACGACCGCCTCGCCGGCATCAAGTAACTCCCCCTTTGGACCTTGGACCTTGGACCTTGGACTTCGAATCAGCGCAGTTTCTCCGGGTTCAACCCCTGAAGGTCCTTGGGCAGGAAACGGCCGTCCTTTCGCACGAGTTCGCCGTCAAACCACACCTCGCCGCCGCCCCACTCGGGACGCTGGATGAGCACCATGTCCCAGTGCACCGCGGAACGGTTTCCGTTGTCGCAGTCCTCGTAGGCCTGACCCGGGGTGAAGTGCAGCGAGCCGGCGATCTTCTCGTCGAAGAGGATGTCGCACATCGGATTCTGGATGTACGGATTGAATCCCAAGCTGAATTCCCCGATGTACCGCGCGCCGGCATCGGTATCGAGGATCTCGTTGAGGCGCTTCTCGTTTGAACCCGTCGCGCGGACGATCTTCCCCTTTTTGAACTCCAGCTGGATGTTCTCGAACTTGGTCCCGGCGTAGAGCGTTGGCGTGTTGAAGGTGATCGTTCCTTCGACCGAATCCTTCACCGGGCAGGAGAAGACCTCGCCGTCCGGAATGTTGCGCGTGCCCTCGCAGGGCTTGGCGCCAATGTCCTTGATGCTGAAGCGGAGATCGGTGTTCGGGGCTACCAAACGGACCTGGTCGGCCTTGGACATCCGCTTGGTCAGCGGTTCCATCGACTTCGCCATCTTTCGATAATCCATCGTGCAGACGTTGAAGTAAAAGTCCTCAAAGGCCTCGGTGCTCATGTTGGCGGCCTGGGCCATCGACGGCGTGGGCCAGCGCAGCACGCACCATTTGGTCTTGTTGACGCGGTAGTTGAGGACCGGGCGAAGCGTCTTGGAGTAGAGCTGGAGCCGATCGGCCGGTACGTCGCTCGATTCGCTGGCGTTGTGGGCGCCGCGGATGGCGATGTAGGCCTGCATCTTCTTCATGCGGGCCAGCTCAATGTCGCGCACCGTGTTCGCGTGGTCGGCATCCGTGCCGCGCTGGAGTTCACGGCTCAAGCGCGAATGTCGCACTTCGGCAATCGGTGTCGCGCCGGCAGCGCGAGCGGCGCGGATCAGTGCCACACCCATTTCGTCCGGCACGTCGATGAGATCGAGCAAGATCCGCTCCCCCTTCTGCAGATCGCAGGAGTAGTTGATGAGCAGGTCGGCGAGCTTGTGAATGCGGGGATCGTTCATGGCGTTGGCAACCGGGGAAGATTAACCACGGAGTGAAGGCGGGGATCAATGCTGGACGCGTCGAAATCCCCCCAATGCGTTTTCACCGCGGAGACGCAGAGGCGCGGAGAAGGCGAAAGAATGGTAGTCGCCGAGAGAATGAGGGGAATCCTCCAGCTTTGGAAACTCACCCGGAACATATCGATCGCCCCTCTGTCTCCAGGCTTTCCACTCTGCGTCTCTGCGCCTCCGCGGTTAAGCCCTTTCGGCTTTGCGCCAGGCGCGTTCGCGGCGGGCGGTTTCCTGTCGCAGGAGTTCTTCGGCCGACCAGTCGCGGTCCTGGCAGAGTTCAGCGAGGCGGAAGAGTTCCTCGGCGACCGTCTTTTTGGAGGCCTTCGCGAGCTTGGCTGGGGCAGGGGACGCCAGCTTGGCCTTTCGGGCTTTCTTCAGGGTCTTCTGGGCCTGCATCAACGCCGGCAACCGGGCAGGGACGCCATCCAACGCCGACTTCCGTTCGTGTTTTGAGCCGGCCTTCTCGGCGCGCTTGATCTGTTCCCAATTGGCCCAGACCTGGTCGACATCCTTCACCTTCACGTCGCCAAACACGTGCGGGTGTCGGCGGACCAACTTGTCCACGAGTCGTTGCGTCAATGCATCGAAATCAAACACGCCCCGCTCTCGCGCGAGCTGCGCGTGGAAGACCACCTGCAGCAGCAGATCGCCCAGCTCCTCGGCCATCTCGTGATCGTCGTCGGCTTCGATGGCGTCGAGCAACTCGTACACCTCCTCGACCGCGTGCCAGCGCAGGCTCTGGTGATCCTGTTCACGATCCCAGGGGCACCCATCCGGCGCGCGCAGCGCGGCCATGATCTCCAGCAACTGACGAATCGGCGGGAGCTTGCGGGATGGGGCTTTGGGCATGGGGAAGGGGAGTTAACCGCAGATGGACGCAGATGAACGCAGATCTGAGGGAGAGAGCACGATCGACATCATGCCTCCGTGGATTCCATAGAACGACTTTCGGTCTTTGATCTTATCCGCGTCCATCTGCGTCCATCTGCGGTTAAACTCGGTTTCAGAGGATCACCAGATCGTCCCGATGCACGACCTCCTTGCGGCCGCTGGTGCCGGCGGCGAGGTCGGTGGCGTTGACTCGCGTAATTCCACGGGCGAATTCCCGTCCGGTCTCGTCGCAGATACGCACGACTTCGCCCACGCTGAAATCGCCCTCGTGGCTTTGGATTCCCGGCGCCAGCAGGCTGCGGCCCTGTTCCTCCAATGCGCGGCGAGCGCCGGTGTCGACTGTTAGCGTGCCGGCGGCGTGATGATAAAAAGCGATCCAACGTTTGCGGCTGGGGAGTCGGCCGGAGTTCGGAAGGAACAACGTGCCCTCATCGGCTCCCGACAAGATGCGCTCAAGCACGTCGAAGCGACGTCCGGGGGCGATGACCAACGGAATCGCCGAACGCAGCACGATTTTCGCCGCCTGAATCTTGGTGGCCATGCCGCCGGTGGCGGTGACGCTGGTGGTGCCGCCGGCCATGCCTTCGATCGCTCCATCGATGCGCTCGACGACCGGGATTCGGTGTTCGGCGGCCGTGCCAAAGCCTTCGAGGAGGCCGTCGGCAGTGGTCAGGATGACCAGCAGATCGACGGGGAGGAGGCTGGCCACGAGTGCGGAGAGACGATCGTTGTCCCCAAACTTCAGCTCGGTGACGGACACGGCGTCGTTCTCATTGATGATGGGAATGATGCCGTGTTTGAGCAGCGTGAGCAGGGTGTTGCGGGCATTAAGATGGCGGGTGTGATCGGCCAGATCCTCATGGGTCAGCAGCACCTGTCCGACTGAGAGTCCATAGTGGCGGAACAGCGCCTCATACATCGCCATCAACCGCGACTGCCCGACGGCCGCGCAGGCCTGACGTTCGGCGAGCGAGGCCGGACGTTCCTCATGACCGAGCACGCCCATGCCCGCACCCACCGCGCCGGAGGTGACGAGCACGACCTCGGTGCCGGCGGCGCGCAATGCGGCGACCTGGGCCACCAACTGGGCAAACTGCACCTGATCCGGGCGCTTCCGGCTGTCGGTTAGGATGCCGGTTCCCAGTTTGACCACCACACGTTTGACGTTGCGCAACAGTTCCGAACGCACGGGGCAAGGGAACCCGATTTCAGAGAGAATGAGCAGGGAAAAGTCGTGCCGCGCGGCTTACTCAGCGCTCGATCACTCCTGTATTGGGGCTACCGAAGCGGGCACGGGGGGCTCTGAATCTGGCCAAATTTCCCGATAGAGCAGCACGGCGCTGCTGATGCACAGGAGAGCGAGACTCAGATTGAAGAACGCGGCGCTTAGGGGGGCATCCGGATGCTGGGCGAGGCGGACTTCGGCCCGGCGGAGGTAACCCGTAAGCGTACCAATCGCGAACATGGACCCCGCGAGGATCCATCGCCACCCGCGGGATCTCGGAGATGGCCAGTCGCGGAAACACCACAGCCAACCCGGAAGGAGGTACAACAATTGATACCCCTTGGCCGGCACAGACAGGGTCGAAAGGTTTCCAAGAACGAGGATCCACGCCGCATCGTGACGTCGAGAACGATCCCGCCGCCACCACACTCCCAACAGCAATATCGCCACGAGGAGCGCGGCACCGCCGAGGAAATCCGCCGGCACCATCCCCTCGGGCAAAACCGCCGCGAGTTTCCGAAACGGGTACCAGAAGGTCAGAGTGTTGTTGCGGTGGAAGACGCGTGCATTCAACTGGAGTACTTCTCGCACCAGGTCAACTGGGCCCACTGAAATCCATCGACTGAGAATCAGGTGGGTCCCGAGGTGGATTGCAGCGGACAACGCCAGGGTTTTCCAGGCGCGGTCCAGCATGAGAATCAGCAACACCGGCCAGATGTACGCGTACTTGAACAACGCGAGAGTCAGGCAAACACCCGCCGCCACGGGGCGTCGGGACCGCGCGAGATGAACGGCTCCAATCCCGAAGGCGAGGGCGAAGAGGCAGTTTTGTCCGAGCCGCAGATGATTGGTGAAGGAGGCGCTGGTGACCCAGAGAGTGATTGCGAGCACCCGAGCATCCAGCCCGCCGATGTTCGTCAGGGTTCCGCCGGAGGCTTGGATTGCCTGGATCGATTGTCGCGCGAATACCGCGGCGCATCCCAGGCTGATCACGACCCAGGCAAACCGGGCGGTGTTCAAATTCAGGAGTGCCAACGGAAACATGGGCAAAAGTGCCGACGGAAAATAGTCGGCACCGACGGTGACTCCATCAGTCGGCAGGTCCGACTGCGTCGTCGAATTTGACCGAGAAACGCTATCCAGCTGGTACGGGTCGATCCGATGTAAGAGCCGCCGAGCTGAATGATACCTCATTTCAAAATCATCGTGGCGGAACAATCCGCCCGAGACGGCGGTGACCAGCTTCAACGCAACGCCCAGGCCCAGGATCCAGGCGATCACGGCTACCCATCGCTTTGGTTGGAAAAGACGCTCCACTCGGAAGACGGGTTCAGTTGCGCTTGTCGGGGGCGGCACCGGCCCGCAAGGCCAGCAGGTAGAGGGTTCCGGACAGTGCCATCACCAGGAACGCATCAAGCAGGTGTTCGAAATTGTGGGAGGCGAACAGCACCCAGAGACTCGTCTTCTTCTGAGCCATTGAAACCAGGTCGCGATGACGCAGCGCCCACGCGATGGCCAACGGAATCAACG
>JANXMD010000311.1 GCA_025354845.1 Verrucomicrobiota bacterium
CGTGGCGGTCGAGAACGACGACCAGATCCGCATGCTTCTCGACGCCGAAACGCCCGTGGTCACCGTCGTTGGCAAGACTTGGCTGCTGCACGTCCTGGAGGTTCTGCGGGTAAACCCGGATGAAAACCTGGCCATGATCGGCGACACCATTCGCTACCTGAAGGACCACGGAAAGACGGTGGTGTACGACGCTGAACACAGTTTTGACGGCTTCCACGATGAACCCGAGTACGCCCTGGCCACCTGGCAGGCGGCGGAAAAGGCAGGGGCAGACGTCATCTGCCTCTGCGAAACGAACGGCGGACGCCTGCCCAGCGAGATCAGCCGAGTGGTAGCCCATGCGCGTGGCCGGCTGAACGCCCGCATCGGCATCCACACCCACAACGACTGCGGGTTCGGCGTGGCCAACGGCATCGCGGCCCTTGAGGCCGGTGCCGATCACATCCAGGGCACCATCAACGGCTACGGCGAACGTACCGGAAACTGCAACCTGATCAGCGTCATCCCCACCGTCCACTTCAAGCTCGGACGCCGCGGGGTTCCCGCCAAATCGCTGCCCAAGCTCAAGGAGCTCTCCGAGTTCGTGGACGAGATCGCCAACTTCCGCCACGACCCCCGTCAACCGTGGGTGGGTCAGACCGCCTTCGCCCACAAAGGCGGCATCCACGTGCACGCCATTGAGCGCGTGGCGCGGAGCTATGAACACATCGACCCCACCGCCATCGGAAACCACCGACGGGTGCTGGTCAGCGACATGTCCGGCCGCACCAACATCCTGGTCAAGGCCGCCGAACTGGGCTTCAAGCTCACCCAGGAAATGCCCGAAACCAAGGCCATCACCAACCGCGTCAAGGAACAGGAGAATTTGGGTTTTGAATACGAGGCTGCCGAAGCCTCACTGGCCCTGCTGATCCGCAGCGTGCTCGCGCCCAAATCGGGTGACGCAAAACTCCCGGCGTTCACCGTGGAGTCCTACCACGTCTCGATGCGTGGCGACGTCCACCGATCGGTATGCGAGGCGACGGTCAAGGTGCGGGTCGGAGACACCATCCACCACACCGTGGCGGACGGCGACGGCCCGGTGAAGGCCATCGACGGGGCCCTGCGCTCCGCCCTCGCCAAGTCTTATCCTGGACTGCGCAAGGTGGCGTTGACCGACTACAAAGTACGGATCCTCGACGGGGTCGCCGGTACCGGTGCCAAGACCCGCGTGCTCATCCAGAGCACCGACGGCAAGCGCGACTGGGGCACCGTTGGCGTGAGTGAAAATATCATCACCGCCTCCCTCCAGGCGCTCGTGGACTCCATGGAATTCGCCCTGCTGAAGGGCTGAATCGGAGGAGCGCCGGCATCTTGCCGGCAAGGGAGATTGGCATTCAAATTCCTACATCGGTGAGGCGGTGCACCAACGCCGCCTCACCCTTCCGCGCACGGCGATCACATCCCCGCCACCGCCAGCAGCAGAAGTGCGGTGAAGCCAACCCACAAAACGCCCAACACTCCGGCTGTGATCGCCAGTTTTCGCGACCGAAACACGTAGCTCAGTCCGGCAAATACCAGGGCGACGAGCAGCAACAGGGCAGCAACGGCGGTGGCAGGCATGGCTCCCTCGGGTTCGGCTCTCCAAGCTGCTCACGGACTGGGCGGACGCAAGCGATTCTCAGAGCGATGTTCCCGCGCCCGCCACCGCGGCGGAAGTCGGATCACCGGCGCCGGCAGCGCCTGGGAGGTGATCGGGCTGGTCCACACTGCGATCCAACCCAAGTTTCTTGGGACCGTTGACTTTCGACTTGAGACTTTCGACTCCGATTGTCAGCGATCGAAAAAGCCGTCATGGTTCCCACATCATGAAGCCCATTGCCGCATTTTTTGGCGCCCTTGTGCTGGCGCTGACGCTCCAGGCCCAGCAGTCCGTCTCGTACTCGCCGCCGGCCGGGAAAGCCAACGGCAAGAAGGTCGTTCTCATTAGCGGCGACGAGGAATACCGCTCCGAGGAAGGCCTGCCTCAGCTCGCCAAAATCCTCAGCCAGCGCCACGGTTTCCAGTGCACGGTGGTGTTTTCGATCAATCCCAAGACCGGCGAGATCGACCCCAACACTCAGACCAATGAGCCCGGCATCGAGGCCCTCGATTCCGCGGATCTATGCGTGATGCTCCTCCGCTTCCGCGCCTGGCCCGACGAGCAGATGAAGCACTTTGTGGACTACTACCTGGCCGGAAAGCCGATCATCGCCTTGCGCACCAGCACCCACGCCTTCTCGTATCCCAACGACAGCACGAGCGCGTACAAAAAGTTCTCGTGGGGCGCCAAGGATTGGCCGCAGGGTTTTGGCAAGCAGGTGCTCGGTGAGACCTGGGTCAGCCACTGGGGCAACCACAAGCATGAGGCCACGCTCGGGGTCCTCGAACCCGGGGCCGAGAAGGACAAGTTGGTCCGCGGCGTGACCGCCCTGTTCGGCGACACCGATGTCTATGAGGCCTACCCGCCCGCCGACGCCAAGATCCTCTTCCGTGGCAAAGTGCTGAAGGGCATGAATCGCACCGATGCCCCGGCCGATTATCGCAAGAAGACCGCCAAGGGCGTGGAACAGGGCGTGAACGACCCCATGCAGGCGGTGGCCTGGACCCGTGCCTACAAGAACGAGGCGGACAAGACCAACCAGGTCCTCACCACCACCATGGGATCGGCCACCGACTTGCAGGACGAAGAGCTGCGCCGCCTCCTGGTGAACGCGGCCTACCGCTTCACCGGTCAGAAGGTCCCCAAGAAAGCCGAGGTGGAGCTGGTGGGCGCCTTCAAGCCCACGGCCTATGGCTTCAATGGATTCGTCAAGGGCGTGAAGCCAGCGGACCACGAGCTGAAGTAATCGAGGCGGGCGGACTCACCACCCTGCTTTGATTTAGTTCGCACTCGGCGCGTCGGTCATCCGGCGCGCCGAATCGTTTCCAGTTGCTCGTCGAGACGCTTGGGCGACACCGGCACGGCGGTGCCCA
>JANXMD010000771.1 GCA_025354845.1 Verrucomicrobiota bacterium
AACCAGCGTGTTGCCGTTCCGCAACCGTTGGGCCGTGTTGACCTCAGACTGCGTTCCTTCCCAGTGGAACACCTCGCGCCCGTCGCGCGTGAGCTCCACCACCGCACCACCTTTGTGGGCGTCGCTCTTCGACAAGGTCAGCAACAGATTGCCGTTGGGAAGCTGATAGCCGTCACGCGTTCCCTGCGGGTAAGTCCAGACTGTCTTCCCGCTGGCATCGACGATCCGAGTCTCACCTCCAAAGGCGATGAACGAATGCGTGATCCCGGTGGCGGATGCAGCAGACGCCGCGGAGGTCAGGAGGGAAAGAGCCAGAGCGAGTCCGGCGCCAGGGGCAAGGAAACGAGCGATCGGGGAGTGCATGAGTCTCCTTTAACCCAAATCCGGTCGTTGAAAGAAGCTGAAACCACAATGGACACGGATGAACACAGATTGAAGGACCTCGGTCCACCGTAGCGGTAGCACCGACGCGTCGCTTTTTATAGGATTGTCGCTCATCGGCTTCGCTTTCCGGATCTGCGTCCATCAGCGTTCATCCGCGGTTAACTTCTCTTCCACTCAACGAAAAGGCCCGCCGGTGGGCGGGCCTTGAAGGGATTGAATCTGGGATTTGCTCAGAGCTTGCGGCTGCTGCGCTCCTGGATCCAGTTGAAGTCGTCAGCACCCTTGTCGACGGTGCCGCTCAGCTTCGGATAGGCCAGAATGGTTTTGTCGCGCCACTTGCGAATCTCGGAATGGCCGTCCGCGAAGGAGAGGCCGCCCGCTTTGTTGTGGTAGGTCGCGGGATAATCCACCCAGGAACGATCCGTCACGCTCACCACGAACCAACCGTCATTGATGCTCGAGGGATTCTCGTCGAGGACCACCCAGCAACCAGCAGGAGAGGGATCCACGATGTCCGCCACCTTCTTGAACACTCGGCCGCCAGCCCAGGGGGTCAGCGGGTTCATCCAGCAGCTCATGGAGAGGCTACGCACGACCGGCGCGGCGGTCTTGCTCCCCTTGTCTTTGGCGGTGGACTTGTCCGCCGGGCACTTGTAGACGGCCATGCTGCCGACGTACTTATACATCAGCGAGTCCTGGATAAGGGTGCTGTTGGTGCAATCCGGGAACCGGTCCATGGTGCCCATGCACCATTGATTTTCGGTGCCGTAGTTCTTGTCAGCCTTGATCGCGGTCACGAGGTGATCCAGACCACCGCTGAGGCAAATACGGTCGTTGTAGTCGCCGGAGTACAGGTTCCAACCCAGCATCAGCTGCTTGGTGTTGTTGAGGCAGGCGATGCCCTGTGCCTTGGTCTTGGCCTTGGCGAGGGCGGGGAGGAGCATGCCAGCGAGAATCGCAATAATGGCGATCACGACGAGCAGCTCGATGAGGGTAAAGCCTGCCTTTCGCCGGCTTTGCATCGGTGAGGGATACATTGTGGAGTTTACTTTCGTTGGGTTGGGAAAAGGGAGGCGAACGCTCACTGGCTGATGTTGAGGACCCTCTTACCGCCGGAGGCCGACGGGTCGATGTTATTGATCGCGTTCAACGCCGTGGTGCCGGTGCTGGTGTCTGGATCGTTGATCAGCTCGTTCAATCCGGGCAGCGCCGCTTTGGCAGCCGGTCCGATCTGACCGAGAGCCAGGGCGGCCAATCGACGGACCACGTGATCCTCATCTTTGAGGAGAGGCAGAATATCATTCACCGCGGCGGCGGAATTGGGGCCCCCCGAGGCAAGCTCGGTGAGCGCGTTGGCCTTGGCGTCGCTGTTGCCCTTCAATTGGGCCACCTGCGCCGCAACATCCACCTTTTTGGCCGCGGATTCATCCTTGGAGCCACAGCCCATCAAAAAGGCGCCAACCAACAACGGCAGCAAGGTGCCTTTTAGGAGACCGCGGGGCGAGTGCATGAGTCAAACCTACCGAGGAGCCATCGCGGGTCAATGGGAATGGGGGCAAGATTCGCCGTCCGTGACGAGAGGCGAAACGGGCGCCTCACCAGTCGAAGACTCCTCGGGCCGACATCCCGGTTCCGGCGCGGATTCGATGCACCCGGCCGCCTTCTAAGACGCCGAAATCCTCGGCGCTTCCGTCGGGCCACCGAACCCAGAGATGCCCCGACCGGACTCCCGTCCCGAGGCCGAAATGCACGCGGGGATCCTGGCTGGAGCAATACCCCTCGTTCGGTTGCTGCTGACGCCACTGAATCCGCCCACCCGCCTCAAGCCGGAGCATGGCGTTGCGGCACTCACGGCCCTTTCGATCGAACAGCTGACACTGAATCGACTGGCCGGCGGTCGCCTGGAGATTGCGAAGGAGGTGCACGGGGCCGTCTCGATTGACGACCACCACATCCAAAGCGCCGTCATTGTCCAGATCCCCAGCGGCCACCCCACGTCCAGTGGTGTTCAGCTTTTCGGCGGTGCCTCCCTGCGGTTCCATCGGCTTAAACCGGCCGCCGCCCATTCCTCGATACAGGGAATCGGGCTCGGCGTAGGGATCGGTGGGATTCCAGTCCCGCCCACCCAATCGGACCCGACCGTTGGCCACGTAGAGATCCAACTGACCGTCGAGATCAAAATCGGCGATCGCCAGACCAAACCCCGTGAACGGCAGGCTGCCCGCCATCGGCCCCTCGGGCGTGACCGAATCCAGGAAGGAGCCGGATTGGTTGAGGAACAGCCCGTTCCCCTCGCCCGCCAGGTGCGTGACAAACAAATCCAGCCACCCGTGCTGCAGCAGATCCACCGCCACCACTCCCATGCCCGCTCGGGGGACACCCATCGAATTCAACGCGCAGCCCCGCAGCGGGGCGTCGTCCACGAAGCGGCCCAGACCCTGGTTCAGCCATAGCTGATTCGGCGTCGCGTCATTGGCGATGAAGAAATCGACGCGGCCATCGTGATTGAAATCTCCGGTGGCCACCCCGAAGCCGTTGCCATAGGCGCGATCGATTCCCGCACGGGCGGTGACGTCCTCAAAGGTTCCGTCACCGCGGTTTCGGAATAATACGGAGGGGGCCGGGGCGTGATAGTTCTTGGGCGAGCAGTAGTCGCGGTGACCGCCGGGGGAGGCGCATTCCATCTCCATCTCGGGCGACCATTTCACGTAGTTGACGACGATCAGGTCCAACCAGCCGTCCCCGTCGTAATCCACAAACGCAGCGCTGGTGCTCCACGAATTCACCGCGACGCCGGCCTTGCGGGTGACATCCTCAAACGTGCCGTCTCCGCGGTTGCGGTAGAGATGATTCGATCCCAACTGGGTCACGTAGAGATCCGGTCGACCATCGCCGTCGAAATCTCCGACCGCGCATCCCATCCCGTAGCCGTCGGGGCATTGGAGTCCGGCCGACTGCGTGACATCGGCAAATTTCCAGTTTCCCAGATTCCGGTACAAGCGGTGCCCGGGTGGCTCGGGATGCGCCG
>JANXMD010000344.1 GCA_025354845.1 Verrucomicrobiota bacterium
AACAGCTGCAGATATCGTTCGCTGCCGGCGGCGGGCAGCATCTCAATACGGCGGACCTCTGGAAATCGCCCGGCAACCTCCCCAGTGGACTTTACCCGGTGAAGGAATCGATTCTTAAGCTCCCGGCACCGCTGAATACCATCATTACTCGCCAGCGCCAGGCGACTCCGGTCCTCTACCACCCCACTGAAGTTCCGTCGACGGCGAGCGGCCAGCGACCCGAATTGCCGGCACTCGCGCTTGGTGCGGCGCCCTATCCGGCAAGCACGCCCGATGTTTTCATCAACGCGGGCATTCCGGGCGCACCAACGTCGCACGACGACCTGTTTAGCGCCGCCGGACCGAGCATGACGCAGGCGCGATACTTCGGCACCGCGCTCGAGAACTGCCATCGAGCGATGGTCGCGCTTGTCGGCGGAAGCCCAATTGTCCTTCCAAACTACAATCTGGATGGGGATCGCGGATACGCTTGGCCCTGCTGGGAACTGGAGCCGCCACCGGCGGCGGGGGCGCTCAGCGATCAGTCGAATAAAAGCTACTCGAGTGCTGTGCCAGTTCCGATGTCTCCTGATGACAAGAGGAACAATCCAAATCTCACCCCGCTGAACCCGCAGGCAGTTAGCTGTTAGTCGGCGAGTGCAACAACCGAGGCTTGAAATCGAATCCGGGAGGTTAGAATGCCAACGCCAAAGTCATTGACCTATATTAATACACTCAAGAAGGCAGGAAACTGGCCGCCAAAGCGGAAGAAGGATGGAAACTCCGGGAAGCCGGGGAGCGTGGCAACGCCGTATCTCGTGGTGCAGGCTGGTCCTTCCGATTTAGGGATGGCTCCCCGGGATCCGGCCACGGGTTGGTACAACGGCAGCATTCTGCTGTTGAGCCCCGCCGGTGCGCCAGAGTTGGCTCCGACAGCGGGAATCAACACGGTTGAATGTGTCGTTCACAACTTCGGGTTGGCGCCGGCGTGGGGAGGCATGGTGAACTTCTTCGCCGCATCGCAAACTGAGTTCGATGCGATGAATCACGGTTCTTCCCTACTACCCAAGCTTATCGGACGGATCCCGTTCCAGGTGCAGCCGGGCTGCAGCGTCGCGGTGAAATGCCCTTGGAATCCGGATCCTGCGCACCCGGAGCGTTCTAGCATTCTCGTTCAAGCGTACGACCTCCTATTGGACCCGCTGACCGCATCCAAAGCCTGGGATTCGTTGGGTAACAGGCAGGTGGGGCGGCTTGATTGTAACACCGATTTTGTCGGTACTTGGGAGGGAAGGCTCGTGTTTCTACCCGGTCGTGTCCAGAACCTGCCCGGCGCCCCGACCCGCGTGGTGGTGCGACAGAATGGACTCGGAATTACTGGCGTTGAGGTATTCGGGCAGGCAAATGGCCAGTGGGAAGCAACTCCCTACAGCGCGTTCACCAGCGGCGTGGTGTCCGGACGAAGGGCGAATGGCAGTCGAGCGGATCCCACCCATACCGATGGGCAGGATTCCTTTTCGTTTACGTTACAACCGAACGGAACGATGCAAGTTTCGCTAAACAAAACGTCGCCGCCATTCCTGGATCCGACGACACATCTCCATTCAGGCGGATTAGTTCAGATCAACAGCGGCACGTTTCATCGAACTCTGCACCCATAGCCGACGAGGTATTCAATTCCAGCCCGACGGCTCAGGTTCTGTGTTGCCACCGAGGGGAAAGGAGATTCGCGACACTTGTAGCAAGACTGAGAATCAACCTACAGTTCGCACCCAGCCCTTGACTGAAACCGTCCCAATGAAATTCCTGACCCTCATCGCTACCTCTTTGGTCTTGGCGACCTGGATCTCGACGGCGCAGGTCGGCGAGTTCACGAAAGCCGCCGACATTGGGAACCCCAAGCGGGCCGGCTCCTCGGAGTACGACGAGACCAGCCAGACCTACACGCTCAAGGGCGGCGGCTACAACATCTGGTTCAACCACGACGAGTTCCATTTTCTCTACAAAAAGATCAAAGGGGACTTCCTCCTCACGGCCCATTTCCAGCTCATCGGCAATGTGAAGGGCAACGCCCATCGCAAGACCGGCTGGATGATCCGTGAGACCACCGACCATGACGCCGTCAGCATCAACTCCTGCCTCCATGGCGACGGATTGGTCGTGCTGCAATGGCGTCTCATGCGCGGCGCCTACATGCGCGATCCGGAGGAGGAGATCTTTTTCCCGAAACCGTATTTCGGAGAAAACATCATCCAGCTCGAGCGCATGGGGAAGCAGATCACCATGCGGATGGCGCACCCTGGCGAACCGTTGGTGGACATGGGTTCCATCACGCTTCCCGAGCTGAAGGACGAAGTTCTCATCGGACCCTACGTGCTGGCCCACGACCCGGACGGCATGCAGGAAGCCCGCGTCTGGAACGTCCGGATCTCGACGCCGGTTCTTCCCGATTGGCACCCGAACAAGCAGGTGAAGAGGGTCAGCCACGCAGCGCTGGTCTTCAGCAGCCGGATTGAAACCCTCGAAATGGCCACGGGAAAACGGAAGGTGCTCCATGAGACCGCCGACAAGATCGGCGCGCTCGCCTTCAGTCCGGATGGGACGGAAGTCGCGTTCGAGAGCGGTGGAAAAATCCTTTCCGTCTCCTCGGACGGTGGATCGGCCAAGCCATCAGCCACTCCGCCGGCCACCCAGCGGACCGAGACCGCCGGCCTGTACCTTTACTTTTCTGACGGGCAAAACGGCACCAGTCAGATTTGGCGCAAGAAGGTGGATGGGAGCGAATCAGTTCAACTGACCTTCGACCTCGACCCTGCCTGGTTTCCACAGGTCTCGCCGGATGGGAAATGGATCGTTTATCTAGCCTACCCGCACGACGCCAATCCCCAGAAGGCCGTGGCCTATCACCGAGTTTCCCTCAAGGTAATGCCTGTTTCCGGCGGAGCTCCGAGGACGATCGCCTACCTGTTCGGAGGCCAAGGCACACTTCAGCACCCTTGTTGGTCCCCGGACGGTTCACGGATTCTCTTTGTATCGAATGGCGAGAAACGCTGATGCCGAATACGAAGGAGACCGTCGCCGGTGTCGACGTCGCGAAGCATGGGTTGTCCGTCGGCGGCGCCGTAGGTGCGTCCTCTTTGTTGATCTGAACCCCATTGGATCTTCCGAGCTCCGTCGGAGCGGCATGTTCCAGATGATGCCGCCCCGACGGGGCAGTCCCCACGACGAACCTCAAGTCTACCACGATTCCGCCCCCAACGGGGCTGCGAGCGGACGGCGGGTACCCCTGTGCGCGATTGCCACCGATGCGTCTCGTGGCCGCGGTTGCTGAGTTGGGTTACGGTGCCATCACAACCGACGTTTTCCCGGATGCCTGGTCAAAAACCTCCAGAGTCGTCCGGCAAGGGCCCGGCGGAAATCCATTTCTACCAGCTCTTGAAACGAGCATGACCCCGCGCACCGGGATCCGGCCGGCCGCCGTCGCATCCGCGGGGATGGCGAAATCCAGGGACGTGGCTTCACCAGGCCTGAGTATCGTGGTGGAGCTCTTGAGCACGGCCCCGTCTCCGTTGAATAGAATCAGTTCAACTCGGCAAGGTCCCGGAGGGAATCCCGATCGGCCGGGCTCCGGAAGATTGACCGCGTTAAGTCTGGCGACCTGTCCGGCAACAATGGCCACTTGGCCCACGTTTCCCGGGGGTTCCGGTTGGGGGTTGAAACCCGCCGCTTCGCCCGGTTTATCCGGACCGAGCGTGACGAGCGTCCTGCCAGTTTGATTGTCAAAAAGCTCTACGGTGGCCCGGCAAGGTCCCGGCGGAAGCAGTCCCGCCCCGTCACGGGTCGTGTTGGACAGCAGACGCACCGAGGGCCGAACCTCTCGACGCATCAGATCGCGGGTTAACACATCGTCGCCGTTGAGGTCGATATGGGTCGACCTGCCTGCGGTCAGCGTTTTCTCGACTGCCGGAAGCAATAAATTACCCAATTCGTCATAGAGCGCGATTTCAACCCGGCACGGACCGGGCGGGAACTCGTTGAGGGCGGGGAGATCCACATTGGCAACGTTGATCCGCAAGGATTGACCGGCGCACAGGCCGATCATTCCAAATCCCGGCGGATCAGGTTGGGGATTGAATGCAAAGGCGCGTTCTCCGGCGAGGAGACCGAGCGCAAGAATGACTGCAGGGATCGTTTTCATTTAGGTCGAACAGGTTTGGTTGTTGGAAAGCCGCGCAGGTCACTTGCCTCGCAACTCGTCTGCTTACCCCCTGCTATGACAAGAAACCGAAAAGGTTACGGGAGGATTTAACGTGCGCGACGGTCCCCTGCGGCTGTGGATTCCGGGCGCTGCCCCGGGGCAATCGCAAAAAACGGTACGATACCACCCGCTGGAGATCCTTTGTGGCTGCCCCGACTTCGATGCGCCACAGCCGTGGGCCATAGAAAAAGGGACGGCCTCCCTCTTGGTTGAGGGGGTGAACCTTCTCAGCCTGCGGAATGTGCGTGGCAGCGTGAAGACCAGCGCAAATGGAACAGAGAAAACAGGGCACCTCGAAGCCGTGGCCAGCGAGGTGCCCTGTCGATACGACGTAACCTCAACCCTTACTCTTACGCGTTCAGGATCACTCTCGTATCGCCGAGGCAACGGTGGACCGTCAGCGTGTAAACTGTTCTGACGAGCATTTTGTTCCCGATCTAATCACCGACTAACTTCTCTTTGACCTCCCGCTAGTCAAAGCTGGGGTTCCGTAACGGGAAATCGGCTTGCCCGCCGCAGAAAAGGAGGCGAGGAAAGGCGCTCTACACTAAAGCCCTCCTGCTTCCACGAATCGATATGCAATCCCTCCGCGGTCCCTCGCATTGGCTAGCGTTCGTGGTTTCATTGCTCGCGCTCTCCTCACCGTGGTCCGGGCGGTGCCAGACGCCGGTGCTCGACCCGCCGCAACCGCAGGCTGGCGGCGTGCAGCTCCGCCTGCGCGGGCCAGCGAACACGGTCCACCGCGTGGACGCCGCGGCGGAGCTGCCGTTCTGGTCGCCCCTCGAGCTGCTGACGTCGGCCGCGACCACGAAGAGTTTCCTCGACCCAGTTACCAACTCGGCTGCGCGTTTCTATCGCGCGGTGGAGGTGGAGAAGGAATTGGCCGTGTTGCGCATCGCGCCGTTGAGTGGCGGGCCAGGCAACGAGGTCCTTCTTGAAGGCCAGTTCTTCATCGCCGGCCAGCCGGCCGAGAACGCTGTCACCATCGGTGGAGTGGCTGCGGTCGTCACCGCGGCCACGAGCACTCGGCTCACCGTGCTGGTGCCGGTGAACGCGAGGTCGGGTTTGGTCGTGGTCCGCACCGCGACGGATACGGCGGCGGCGCCGGCAACCTTCACCGTGCTGACCCGGGTGCCGGTGCGCGTCGACCCTCCGGGCGCGCTGGCGGCGGCGGCGTATGTTGTGGTAAACACCTTCGACGGCGCGCGGGCCGCGGGATTGCCGGTGCGGCAAGGCGTGCCGTTGATTTCGATGGCGGTGCCGACGAACGACGCTCGCGGTACGCTGCTCGCGGTGACGGTTGACCCGCCAGAAGTGCTGGTCTTCAGCGCGGCTTCGACCGCGGAAGCGATGGTGTTCCTCCACCCACTCTTCCAAACCGCACATCCGCTGCTCGCCCCGCGCGCATTGAGTCTAATCCATGCCGCACCCGAGGTCGGCGCGCTCGGCAGACTGATGCGCGGGCATTTCGCGGCTGGCTTGAACCCGGTGGACCAACCGGACTTCGCCGCCGCCTATTCCAACGCCGTCTTTGGCGTGTCGCGAAGCGGCGCCATGCGGCAGCTCGTGGCAGAGGTTGCGCAGATGTCCATACCGGCCCCGCCGGCGAGCGGCCGCCCACGGCCGGCGACGACCACGGCGGATGTCGCGGATTTTCCGGTGGATGCGGACTGGATCGAGGTCTCTCGTTTCAAGGCGGTGGCCAGCAACTTTATTGACGAGGTGATCGCTGCAGCAAAGGGCAAGGTTGAAGGCAAACCGCTAGGCTTGCGCCAACGTTTGGTCCGCCGCGGTCAGAGCGAGACCTACCCCTACGCCACGACGGTGGATTGGTTCGTTCGAATCGACGAGATTGACGTGGAGGCGGCGTTTCCCGGTGGTCGGTCCGACCTCACGCGGGCTTGGCTGCAGCCCGATTCCCGCGAGGTCTATCCCGTGCGTGCGACCCCGCCGGATGCCGCGGCGGACGAGGATCCGTTCCCGCGTTATGGCGCGGTGGGCGCCAAGACGTTCAATGAAATCACCGTGCCCGTGAAGACGCTCGCAGCCTATGTGTCGGGGAAGATTCAGGACGCGCTGATTCCGCCTGCCGACGAGATCACGTTCCCGGACCGCGACGCGCTCTACCGGGTCACCGCGGTTGGGCCGTCGTTCGCTTTGGGACCGGAGGCGACCACCGCCAATGCGGCCTATCCTTTCGAGCTCTCGCGGGCACATGTCCTGAACCTGCTCTCGGCCACGATGGACAGCATCAGCGTGTTGATCGACGTCAAGGGCGTGCTGGGATATACGGTCAATAACGATCTGATCAAGAAGGTTGGCCTGGAAGCGGCCAAGAAGGTGCCCAGCTTCCGCGAGCCTCCGGATTTGTTGCCGGCCTTCTTGGATTTGGTGAAGTTCACCTTGGGCGAACTCGCAGACGGCCTGAAGGACAAGGGGCTCGAGCACGCGTTTGGCGAGGCGTTGCAACAGGGGACAAAGCTCGTTGCAGAGAATTATCAGAAGGCGGCGATCCCCGCCCTGAAGGCCCTCGATATCGGCGGGGGCATCGGTCAGATCCTGCTGCGGATCCGCGGTACCGCCGTCATTTCGCCATTGGAGACGACTTTCGTCATGGTGGGGAATCCGTTCCAGCTTCAGTTCCTCGACATCACGCCCGCCATCGGCCAATCCGGAGACGAGGTGGTCGTTCGCTTCCGTGGGCCGCGCGGTTTGGCGCGGTTTGGCACCCGGAGCTCCAAGGACTCCGTAGAGTTTCTCGGTCCGGATTTTTTCGAGGGTGAGGTGAAATCCGTCACCGGCCCCGATGCAGACGGCGTGCAGACGGTCAGGCTGCTCTTGCCCCAAGGGTTGTCGGCCAGTTCGGACGGCACCTACGAAGTCACGGTGGGCACCGGCGGCCGGGTGGGCCGAGGTTCCTTCCGGATGGCGAGCACGACGGTCGTCCGGGCAGTCACTCCGGCGTCGGCGTTTGCGCCCGCAGCGAGTTTTCTCGGGTCCCCTTATGCGGGCGAGCAGGTGCGCCTTACGGGGGCGAACTTCAATCGGAAGGACAAGTTTTTCTGCCCGACTGCGACCGGGGAAGTGGTGGCGACTGGGGTGGTCGACAACCGCACGGACGGAGACGTGAGCTTCACGTTGCCGACGGGCGTCGTGAGCGGCCCTATTCGTGTCGTGCATACCTTGCCGGCCGGAGGTACGCAGACAAACCAGAGCCCGGTACTCACGATCCTGGGACCGCCCGTCATCAAGTCGGTCGCGCCGCTCCTCGGACCGGTCGGGACCACCGTCACCCTGGATTTGCTGAACGCCGGCAATCAGGCCGCGACCGTGGGGGTCAGCATCGGCGGGAAGCCGTTCCAGAACCCCACGCTGCTCGGAGACGCGCTGGTGGGTCTCGTTCAGTTTGGCGCCACTGGAGGCGATGTGGTGGTGGAGACGCCCGCGGGCCGGGCGACGAACCACTTCGGCGTGACTCCGGGCCTCACCAGCGGAGCCAGCATCCAGGTCGGCGGCAATTCGCCAATCACTTTGGAGGTGGCCGTGGGCATGGCTAACGGCACGGTTGGTTTGGACGAGGCTGCGCGCGTCTTGGGCTTTCCGTTGTTCGACGACAATGACGGGCCTGGCGATCCGCCGATGGAGCCTGGTGACTTCATCACCGACAACCTCGGTTTTAACAATGTCCCCCGCTTCCCCGTGGGGGCAGCGTTTCGCGACTTGATCGCACTTAGCGGGGCGCTTGCGGGCGACCATACCGTTCGGCTCGAAAGCGATTCGCTTAGCGGGGTTATCAGCGGAACGCTCATCGTGGAAGGTTCGAACGGATCACTCAACCTGACGGTGGACGGCACCGTGATCATCCGCGGGGACAACCACACGCTCAACCGGCCGAAGGTCCGCGGCACGCTCATCCTCGAAGGGGACAACAACGTCGTCACCACCGGGGAGTTCAGCGACGGCACCGGTCCGGGCTTGATCGTGCGCGGGAACGGCAACCGGGTGACCGGTGCCAATTTCTCCAACCGGGCCGGCGACGGCCTGCGCGTTGAGGGCGGGAAGTTCAACCAAATCGAAGTGAACCTCAGCGCTGGCAACCTGGGTCACGGCATTGTGGTCACCGGTGGTGCGGAGGAGAACGACATCAAGTTCTACACCGGCAGGCTGGTTGCCGGTGGCTTCATCCAGCCTGGCAGCGGCAACTCGGGCCACGGCCTCTTGTTGCTGGGCAGCGCCCGGAACAACCGCTTCAGCCACTACAACGGAGGGAGCTCCGGCAATCTCGGTGACGGCATCCGCCTCGACGGGCCGGGCGTGACGGGCAACTCCTTTTTCGGCCACCTCTGCAGCGTCAATGCGGGTAACGGGATCACCATCACCAACGGCGCGCTGAACAACTCCTTCGGAACCCGCGTCGCCACCGGGCGCAGCTTCTCGAACGCGCTCAGCGGGTTCGCCATCTACGGCTCCGCCGGCACCGAGCTCTCCTCCATCAACACGGCCAACGGCCAATACGGGCTGCTCGTCTCCGGCGTGGACGACCGGGTCGGCGGTCGTCCGATGCTGGTGGCTTCGGGCTTGTTTGACGTCGACGGCACCAACGGCCGCGCGGGCCTACGTCTCGAAGAAGGCACAAAAGGCGTACGCGTCGACACCTCCATCGGCGACCTGCGGCGGAACCGGGTCGGCGTCGAAGTCGTCGGGGAGGAGACGCGTTTCAACTCGGTCAACGTCACCGTCCGCGACAGCGTGCGGCAGGGCGTCGTGGTGGTGGACGCGGCCAACAATGACCTCACCTTCAAGGTCAGCGAGGTTGGCGGCAACGGCGTCGAGCTCCGCTCGGCGCACAACAACAGTGTGCGCCTCTTCGATATCCAGAACTGCGGCGGCGCGGGCCTGGTGGTTTTCGGCGGGGGCGAGAACCATCTCTTCTGCGCGCGCGCCGAACCGTTCACCAGCACGGTCAGCGGCGCGGAGAACGGAATCGTCGTCGCGGAGGGCGGTGAGCGAAACCTTATCGAGCGGCTGAGTATCGTCTCTTCTGGGGGGGCGGGCCTCGTACTGCGGGACCCCGGCACCAGCGAGAACCAGGTGATCCGCTGTACAGTCAACGGCTCTGCCACCGATGGCGTCCAGTTGCTCGCCGGCGCGAGCCGGAACCGGCTCGGCGACGCGGAGGCCGTGAGTTCAAATCCCTACCGACTCGCCATCCAGAATAACGCGCTCGCCGGCGTGCGAGTCAGCGGCGCCGGCACGGACGACAACGAGATCCAGTTCTGCAACTTCGCCCGACAGACGAAGCAGGGCACGGCCATCGTCATCGAGAATCAGGCCGCCGGCACCCTCGTGCGGAGCAACCAGTTCCTGTCGAATCCGAGCGGTGGCAGCGGCTTGATCGACTTCGCCGTCATCGTGCGTGACGGCGCCAAGGGAGCACGCATCACGCAACAGCGGTTCAGCCAGATTGGCACGCGTGCTGTGCTGGTGAGCAATGCGACCGAGGTGGTCGTGGGTGGTCCTGCACCCGCGGACCAGAACCTATTCGACACCCAAGCCGTGGGGGTGGAGTTCACCGGGCCGGGGACCAAAGGCTGCTTGGTCGCCAACAACCGATTCCAGGACCACACGGTCGGGGCCATTCTGCTGAGCAATGGGGCTCAGGAGAACGACGTCGGTCCCGGCAACAGTTTCGACAATGATGCCGCGGGCGTGACCCTGCTCGCCGCCCACCGCAGCCAGATCACGGGCAACTCCTTCGTCCGCCAGAAGGTGGCTGCGGTGGATCTCCAGCCCGGAGCGACCGGGATTCAGGTTTACCTCAACACCATCACGGGCAACCCGACGGGCATCCGCGCGAGCGGCGCCACGACCGTGGGGAACGCGTTTCTCGACAACGTCATCACTGCCAGCACGAGCAAGGGCATTGCGCTGCTTGGAGGAGCGAACGCTGGAATCAAGCCGCCGGTCCTCGTGGAGTTCGCCGGCGACGTGCTTCGAGGCACCACCGATGCGCCCGATGGCAGCTTGGTGCAGGTGTTCCGCGACCCGAAGAGCGACGGCGAGCGCAAGGTCGGGGAAGCATTGGTGGTCGGCGGGGAGTTCGAGGTGCTCCTGCCGCTCGACCCGTTGCAGGTCAAGGTCCTCTTCCGTCTCACCGCCACGGTCACGGATCCGGCCGGCAACACTTCGGAGTTCAGCGGCCCGTTCTAAGCCGGAGAACTGCAGAAAACGGCGGCCGTCCGCACTCTTTGGTCACCTGCTGAATTCCTGAGTGCGCTTGGGTGTGTCCCGGACGTAGAGGGGGGCAAACTACCGTCTCCCGGGCATGGATGGCCGATGTGGCATCGGCGAGTTGGAACGACACCCCAGGAACGACACCCCAACGCAGACGCTCTGCCGCAATCGAGAAACGGCCGCCCTGGACTGGGCGGCCGTCGCGGTCGTTTAGGAATAGGAAAAGAGATCAGGAGCGGCGAGACCGGCGCGTGATTTCGAGAACTGCGAAGCCAAGGACGCCGAGTGTCGCGGTCGACCCGGTATCAGGCACGTCCGTGCCCACCGGGTCCCCGTTCGCGTCTTCGATTTCACCGGTGAAACCACCGCCGGTGCTGATTCCAAACTCGCCGATCGCAAATCCCATCGGGTCGGTCGCGGTCACTCGGATCGAAGTCAGAAAGACGCCCGCGGTCTGCTCATAGAACCCGATGCCGGAGGATCCGTAGAAGCCGTTGATTTGTGTGGTGACGCTCGCACCGGAGGAATCGGTCGCAGTCATCGAAAACCAGGAGAATTGGTTTGGCTCCTCGTAGAACGTTACCGCGCCGGTCCCGGGATTCAGCCTGAGCAAAATACTCGGGTTGCCATTGCTGAAATAGACGTTCCCGGTGTAGCCCTGTCCCCAAGTGGCCCAGCCTGATCCCACTTGGAGTTGTAGCGCACCGGCGATTGAACCCGGGTCATAGGCGGTCATTGAGTATCCGCCAAGGGTTGGGGGAGGGTTTCCTGTACCGAGGTCGACACCAATGGCACCTGCGAACGCCTGCACACCTGCAATCGTTGCCAAGGCTGTCATCAGCACCCTTTTGGCCTTCAGGCTACCTCGTTTGTTTGCCGGATTTACTCGAACTGAACTGCACCCGCTTAATGATGATGGCTTCATATGGTTTGATTGACGAGTCACGTTGTGTTTCCAAACCGATATCATTTCACCTTCTGATTCCCGGCAACCGGATCCGGGCGCTGGGGAATCGTTTCTGGAAATGAATTCATCTCGGTTCGGCTCTCACGACCGTAAATCAGCACCATGAAAGGACCGTGAATCTGGGATGAAGAGTTCTTTAGAAAAGTATGGCCGGATGCGCCGGTTGGCTCCAGATCGGCGCGCGGATCGACGGCCAACGCCTGCTGCGCGGCACGCGAGAGATGGAATCCACGACGATTGTGTGAGCGCTGAGGACTGCACCGAAAGGTCTGACTGAACCTCGATCAGGGAATCGGTGCTACTGGGGTGTAGAGCCACCCGTTTCGTGGACCGTCGGGTGCAG
>JANXMD010000347.1 GCA_025354845.1 Verrucomicrobiota bacterium
CTGCAGCAGGTCCGAGGCGTTGAGCGCCTGGTCGAGGTCGGCGTCGAACCCCTCCGGTTCCAACAGGGCCGGAAGATCGGACTCGGATAGCTTTTGATCCGGGGCGACCGTTAGGACGAATCCGTAGTCGTCCGCCGTGACGATGGCATTCCCGCCGTGCTGACGGGAGAGTCGCACGGTAACCACGCGGGCGAGGGTGTCGTTTGCCGCGCGACCCAGGAGGGTGTGAAAGAAGTAGTGGATGCGGTTTTGCGACACGTGTCCCGGCGACGCTGCTGCGGGAGCGACCGGTTTCCGCGCACGTCGATCGGAACGCGGGCGGGCCAGGTTCAGTGCCAGTTCGCGCTGCGCTGCCGGCGCCGGGACCTCAGTCCGTGCAAGCGGGACTGGGGAAACGAGGGGCTCCTCAGGAACCTCTGCGGCTTCGAAGAATGCCTCCACCAGCAGGAAACCGTCGGTGGGGATCTCGCTGAGTTGATGCTGGGCCGCATGGATGCGGAACACCACGCCGGCATTGGTTTCGGCGCATTCCAAACGTTCGGCGACCCAGGGAATCAGGGAAGGGGTCTCGCGGAAGGGCAGCGCCTCGATCCGCGCACGCAGCTCGGCTCGGAACGAGGCGATCTCACGCGCCACTCGATTGGAAAGCGGCATCTTGTTGGCGCCCCAGCGGGGGACGGTGGGAATCATTCCGTCGGCCCGCTGCACGTGCGCTTCCATCGAGGTGGTCTTTTCGAGCCGCAGGGCGCGTCCACCCAGCATGAACACGTCGCCTCGACGGACGCCGCGGATGAATCCCTCCTCCACCGTTCCCAGCGGACGACCGTTGAGCTGCACCCGGACCACGCCCTCGGTGGCGATGGTGCCGATATTCTGCAGAAAATCCCGCCGCGCCGCACCTGGCCGGGCTTCGAAGATTCCGGCGGAGTCGAGAACGATAATTCGACCGAAGACCTCGGAATATTGCTGCCGGAGCGAGCGTCCGCCGCCGGCGAGGTAGTCGATGACGAGGTCGAAGTCCTCGCGGGGCAGATCGCGGTAGGGATAGCAGCGGCGCACGAGGGTGAAGGCTTCGTCGTACGTCACCTCGCCGAGGCAGCCCATGGACATGAGATGCTGGGCGAGGACGTCAAGGGGCGCCTCTGGAATTCGGAGCTCGTCCAGGTGCCCGCGTCGCGCCAACCGGGCCGTGGCGCAGCATTCCACGAGATCATGCACGTTGGTGGCCATGAGCAGGCCGCGGCTCAGTTCATCGATGCGATGCCCGGCCCGGCCGGTCCGTTGCAGCGCCTTGGCGACTCCCTTGGGTGTGGAAAGCATGACCACCAGATCGATGGATCCGATGTCGATGCCGAGTTCCAGCGAGGTGGAGCAGACCACCGCGCGGAGTTCACCGCGCTTGAGGCGATCCTCAACCTCCAGTCGGGAATCGCGATCGAGGCTTCCGTGGTGGCATTCGATTTGAGTGGCGAGATCGGGGAGTTTTTCCTTGAGCCAGAAGGTCGCCGATTCCGCCCCGCTGCGGGTGTTGGTGAAGACCAGCGTGGTGCGGAACTTTCGGATCAGTTTGCCCAGCGCGCTCATCATCCGGACGCCCGTGAATCCGGCCATCGGGTAGGGATCCTTCTGGAGCGGGGTATAAACCTTCAACTCGATCTGTTTGGCCGTGGCGGCCTGAATGATGGCGCACGGGCGCGAGTCGCCGCAGAGGAAGCGGGCCACCCGTTCCACCGGGGCAACGGTGGCACTGAGGCCAATGCGCTGCAGGGGGCGGAGACCTTTGCTGCGCAGCGCCTCGAGCCGTTCGAGGCTGAGCGCGAGGTGGGTACCACGCTTGTTTTCTGCGAGCGAGTGCACTTCATCAACGATGACCCATCGGATCTGTCGCAGTTGGGGGATCCATCGAGGCTGGCTGAGGAGGAGTCCCAAACTTTCAGGGGTGGTGACCAAGAGGTGGGGCGGATGGGTAAACTGGTGCCGGCGCTCGTCCTCTTGGGTATCGCCCGACCGCAAACCGACCCGGATCGGCGGGGCGCCGTCGTAGGCTTCCTGAAGCGGTCCGTTCAGATTCCGCGCGAGGTCATACCCGAGTGCCCGGAGGGGCGAGAGGTAGAGGCAGTGCAGGCCATCCGCGAGGTGTCCGTCCGCGTGTTCTCGGCAGAGGGTGCGGAGGATTTCGTAGAAGGCGGCGAAGGTTTTACCGGTTCCGGTTGGCGAGACGACGAGCACGTTTTCACCGGCCCGGATGCGCGGCCACGCTTCCCGTTGCGGCGGGGTCGGCGCGGAAAAGCGCCGTTGGAACCACTCTTCGAGCGGGGTTGGCGTTTCCGGCATGGCGGCGACAGCATACGGCGGCCGTCGCGCGGAGCAATTGGGTCGCGTCGCAAAAAACCCATGATTGCAACGGTTTTCTCTCATTCCCTCATTGCGTTTTTTTGCGCTTCCCAGTATCGACGGGCATGGCCCGGTGCCCCCAATTGTTGCTGCCCGTCTTCGGATCTACCGAGGGTTTGCACTGGGGACGTTCCTTGCGGAGAACCCTCGGCGCTCTTTTTTTCGGCGCCCTGGTGCTCGTCGGATGTGCCACCGGGCCCGATTGGAATCCGCGCATCGGACACTACCTGTACGACGATGCCGTGAAGGAATACGGCCCGCCTACCGGCAAGGAAACGCTGACCGACGGCACCTTGGTTGCGGATTGGCTGATCACCAGCGGTCGCGTCGTCGGTTCGCCCGGACCCGGGATGTACAACCGACGTTTCTGGAGCGGGAGCATGAACGTGTACACCACTCCCGAAGCGCATCTGGTCTTACTCTTTGGGCCCGACAAACGGTTGACGGGAGCCCGACAGATTTACAAGTAACCGAAGACTCAGGTATCAAGCCGCCAACGAATCGGACAGCCATGACGGACGCGCAATCAGGCGAAGTGGAATTGGGGTGGTTGGGATGGATGAATCGCATCCTGATGGCCTTGATCGTCGCCGCGCTGCTCGCCGGCATCGGGCTGAGTTACCTGCCGCTCATTCAAACGAATCAGAATTTCCGCGAGCGCGTGCAGCGAAAACAGGAGGAAGTGCTGCGACTCGAGGCCGAATTACGCCGGATGGAAGCCGAGATTCGCGCGCTGAAGAACGATCCCCGCTTCCTCGAGCGTAAGATTCGTGAACTGGGCTACGCCCGCTCGGACGAGTTGGTTGTCACATTCAAAGACGGTGCTCGGTAAGCGCGGGCCGGCCGGTTGCGGTCGTTTTAGGCTCCTTCCCGAAGCACGTCCTCGACCGCCTGCCGCAGGCTCGTCCAGTCCGAGGCGGTGGTCTCCCATCCGGCGCTGAATCGGACCATCCGATCGCTGGTCTCGCCGGGATACCCCATGGCCGAAAGCACTGGCGACGGTTTCTCCGAGCCGCTCGAACAGGCACTGCCGCTGGAAACCGAGAATCCAAGACGATCGAGTTTTACGACCCAGCGGTGCCGGCAGTCGGCGAACCTGGGCATGAAGGCGGCCACCGTGTTCCAGAGAACCGGGGCCTCGCCGCCGGGGAGTTCCACGCCGGGGACCGACGCTAGAAAGCGGGCGAAGTCGTCTCGAAGAGCGCGCCGGCCGGGGAGGGAATCCATCGCCGCTTCGCGATCGGCCAGGGCGGCGACAAAAGCCATCACGCCCGGGAGATTCTCTGTCCCGGCGCGTCGGCCGCCTTCCTGTCCTCCGCCCACGATTGAGGGTTCAAACCCATCGGCGACCTTGAGAAACCCAACGCCGGGAGGGCCGCCAATTTTGTGGGCGCAACCGGTGACGTACTCGCACTCCCCGAGCCCGCGTCCAGGCAGTTTTCCGAGCCACTGGGCAGCGTCGCATCCGAAGGCGACCCCGGATTCACGGCAGAGATCCCGCAGTTGCTGCCAGGGTTGGACCACGCCGGTCTCGTTGTTGGCGGCCATCACCAGGACGGCTGCCGGTCGCGCCCGTTGGAACTGGTCCTGGATCCAGTTCAGGCGGATCACACCTTCTCTTGTCACCGGAATCATCCGGAGCCGTGCCGAAAGATCACGGGTCGCCGCCGCGACCAGGCAGGGATGCTCGACCGCGGAAATCC
>JANXMD010000362.1 GCA_025354845.1 Verrucomicrobiota bacterium
CCTCCAGCCTTCGTCCGGAAGGCGCCTTCCTCACCACACGGTGGACCTACGTGTTGGCAGCGCAGGGCAGCACGCCCGAAGCGAGCAAGGCACTGGGGGAACTGTGCGAGGCGTACTGGATGCCCGTGTTTCGATTCCTGCGTCGCGAGGGACGGACCGAGGACGAATCTCGAGACCTGACCCAGGAATTCTTTGGCCGCATCCTGGCCCGAGACGGTTTCGCAAATGCCACACCGAACCGGGGCCGTTTCCGTTCGTTCCTCCTGGGTGCAGTGCGGCATTTCCTCTGCGATCTCCGCGATCGCGAGCGAGCGCTCAAACGCGGCGGGGGAGCAACTCCGGAATCGATCGACCTCGACGAGTCGCACGGCACCTCATCCGGACTGCAAATCGCCGACGCACGCGCCGAAGTGCCGGACACGTTCTTCGATCGGCAATGGGCCTTTGCCATCCTCGATCGCGCCTTCACCCAATTGGCCGCAGAACAGGAAGCCGCGGGGAAGTCCGCGCACTACGCAGTTCTCAAACCCTGGTTGGTCGGCGAAACCGCAGCGCTTCCTCAGTCCGTCGCGGCCCGCGCTCTGGGGCTGAGCGAGGGTGCCATCAAGGTGTCGATTCACCGCTTGCGAAAACGGTTTCGCGAACTGGTCCGCGCCGATGTGATCCACACGGTTCCGGATCCCGCCGAGGCGGATTCGGAATTGAGCTATCTCGTCGAAGTGCTCGCCGCTGGATGACCTCTCACTGGATCCTCAACGCCCGCGATTCCCACGACCTCGACGCGCCAACCCAAACCCTGCAAGCGTGAAACCGACGGCCAGCGCGGTCTCCGCCGGCTCCGGAACGACCGCCTGGAAGCCGATACTGTCCGCCACCCAAAGCCCGCCTCCGTAGGGCCCCGTGCCCGCGATCCGGTCGATCTCGTAGCCGGTGATTCCCGAAAAGCCGGCAAAGGCGGAAGTGTCGAGACGTTGCATGGTCCCGCTGGCCAGTGACAGCGACATGGACGCGGATCCCAGCACCGTGGCTCCATTGAGGGCCTTGATGGTGATTCCCGTCGGGCCATCGAACGCCGCGCCAAAGTTGGGTCGGGCGAACCACATTTCGGTCATGACCTGGGTCGTGGTCAACGTCAGCGCATCGTGACCGAAGGCGTTGAAGAGTCCGTAGTGTCCCGACTGCGGATGGATGAATGGATTCGCTCCGCCGTTATTGTTGAACGCCTCCACGTACTGGTCGCCGACCACGTAGAAATCCGGGGAATTGAACGAGACGCCGGCGAACGTGGAACTGACCCCATTGACCGCGCTGAACTGCCCATAGGTGGCGACGCCCGGTTCGGCGGAGAGACTGTCGAAGTCAATGAACACCTGGGCGCAGGAAACCGCAGGCAGCGCGGCGAACCATCCCACGGTCAGGGCTGTGTGGAGAAAGCGAGTTTGTTTCATTCACCGGCTTCTACGTCGGATCCATCGCATTGGTTACATCCCCAAAGGGGGAGTCGCGCCCAGTTTTACCGGTCCTCCCCGGTTTGCGCTCGAGGACACTCCCGACGGATTGCGGTGGACGACACGAACGCGCCTTCTATCCCCTTGCGGTTTTTCCCCACGCGGGAGAGAACCGCGCCCCACGTTTTCCAGGAGGTGTCCGCCGAGGCACCCGGAGACGCGACGCCACACCAGTTAAGTCCGCCCGTATCCGCTATGAAAAAGAAGGGAATGAGCGAGGTCGAATTCCTCGCCTTGCTGCAGAAGGTCCTGCCTCACGCCACCCGGGACCCACGCCTGTCGACGATGATCTACGAACAGGTGGAGCGGGAGCTTCGGTTGATCAACTCCCTGAAAACCTTCGAGAAGTTCTGCACCGAGGGGTCCCTTCCCGATCTGGAACCCGAGACGGTCGCCAACTACCAAAGCCTGCTGGCCACGAACTTCGGCGAGGAGAACGTGACCGTGACCCCGAACGAAGCGGGCGACGCGGTGGAGGTAGAGATCACCCTGCCCGACGGCACGATTACCAATCGGATCCGCGTGCAACCGCCCGGAGCGGAGGACGAGGAGGCGGTGGAGGCCCCATGGGTTCCGTTTCCCGTGGCGCTGCCCTCCGATCCTGAACTGGTATGGATGCTGGCGCGGCGCGAGAATGTCGGGCCGGACGAAGCCGCGATGGCGCTCGAGCGCGCGCAGGGGGATTTCTGGGAATCCAAGCCGGGACTGAAGCTCCAACGCGATCGCGTCGAGAAGACCTTCGCCGAATTCATCAACCGCGTCCAAGCCGGTGCCATCGGGGAACGAGGCATCAAACGGCTCCACAAGTTACCCGAGACCCTGAAGGTGCTGCATCAAGGCCCAGCGGCGGCCGACGAAGGCACACGAAGGAACTTCAACGCAAAGCCCAACGCCGCCGCCCAAGCCTGAACCGGCCTCAGGCTGTAGCGGACGCAGGGTGCCGATCCTCACCGGCACCCTGTCACCCCGTTTTCCATTCGGCTGGGAGCCGACACACGCCAAGCTCAGCTTAGCTCAGCTCAGCTTGCGTCGCGCCGCGGCAATGCCCCCCAGCCCGAGTCCGAGCATGGCGATAGTCATACCGCCATCGGGAAGGCTGCAGCAGGAGCCGCCGGAGATCGAAACGTTGTCGATCGCGACATCGTCAAATCCGTTCAGGATCTCCTTGAACTGGACGTCCACGGACGAGCTGGAAGCCATGAAATTGTAGCTGAAGGTCATCCATTGCCCGAACCCAGCCACCGCTGGCGCAGTAAAGATCGAAGCTGCGGTGGGGGATCCAGAAAGGAACGAAAGCTCAGCCTGAGCGCCACTGCCGCCAGCCCACTGCGATGCCAGGGCAAAAGAAATCGTGTAACAATTGTTAACCGTGAAGCCGTCAATCACTTGGTGGATGGAGTTGGGAATGGCTCCGCCGAGGCCGCCAATTTCAAGCCCCTGTCCCGTCTGCCCTGGAGTGATGTACTGTTGGTCTGGCCCCCCGCCACTCCATCCCGCCAGGAAGGCACTTTCGAAGTCGCCATTGACGACGGTAATGGCGTGAGAGGTCATCGTGCTGGCGGCAACCGCGAAGAGCCCCGACACGAGGAATGAGAATCTCTTAACGAATGGGTGCTGCATAAAGGAGGGAATCGGTTGACTGATCCCCAAAGCATCGCTGGTGCCAAGGCGCATTCCAGCGACCGCTTAGCATCCAACTCCATGTGGGAAAGTGTGTTCCATTCCACGGGTTGCCATGACCGAAGCTCGCCGATTGGAGGACTTGTCAGAGAATCCGACAAACCCCTGTGATGATGTAAATTCCGGCGACAGTATTTCGTCTGGGGCTCGGGGCGCCGCATCGGGATAAACCCACTCGCAGGGAAGTGAATCCCAGTGGGGGACGGAGGGGGATTGACTTGAGTTTGCCAGGAATCAGGCACCCCCAAGAAAGCAAACAACCCGCTGACGATCAGCGGGTTGTAAGTCATGGAGGAGAGGGGGGGATTCGAACCCCCGGTAGTGTTTAGCTACTCACGCTTTCCAGGCGTGCGCCTTAGACCGCTCAGCCACCTCTCCACCGCGGGCGGTGAAGGTGCGAAAGCCTCCGCCGGCACGCAACAGGATTTTGCCCGGAATCAACAACCTGGCCGAGACTCTAGCGGAGATTGCGTCCAATTCCGAAGGCGAGCGTCCCGAGCATTAGCCCCCCGACAACCCATCCACGAGCCAGCGGATTGGGCCACCATCGGCCCGTCATCACGCCACGGAGATGACGGATCCCCAGTCCGGCAACGAGCGGCATCGCGAGGACCGCCAACGGATTCAGCCCCCACGCCCGACGCCAGTCGCCGTGAAGCATCGCGTGCAGGGCGCGCGTGGAGCCACATCCGGGACAGAGCAGTCCGGTCGTTTCGTGAAACCAGCAGCGGGGAAAAAAGATCTGACCGCGTGGCTCGACCCAGCCCACCACCGCCACCACCACCAAAAGGGCAAGCCCCCCGCCACCCACGACGAGGCGCTCCGACGTCCACCAAGAAATCCGCGGCGGGACGCCGGTAGTGGTGGTGTCGATCATTGAAACTTTCTGTTCAACCCTCAGCCGGAAGTTCTAACCACAGATGGACACAGATAAACACAGATCAAAAGGCCCAGAGGCATGGTTCCAAGCGGCGCCGAATCGTTAAGCTACTTCCAGCACCAGTCATCACCGCATCGCTCTCGGAATCCGCGTTCATCCGCGTCCATCTGCGGTTCAATTCTCCGGGTCGGGATTCAGCGGAAGGCTCCCTTGATCTCGGGCTTGCTGAGCAGGATCGCAACCCACACGCCCAGTCCGATGCCGAGGCAGCAACAGCAGCTCCCACACGGAAGCATGACCAAAATAGCCGCGGCCAATGCGAGGCCCCAGGACTCCAGCTTCATCATCTTGAGGGCGCCAATAAGCATCACCACGTTGCTGACCAACCCCATGACCAGGCCGAATCCGTCCATGACACCGAAGCCCTGATTTTTGGACGCATCCAAACCCGCGCGCACCTCGGGCGGCATCGGCTGAGACATCGAATCGAAGATCTTTTCGGTGAAGGTCGAGGAAAACGAAACCATCGCCTTCTTTGTGAAGGGCGCGCAGATCGCGAGCAGCAGCCCGCAGATGGCGAAGACGATCAGCAATATGCCCGGGACTTTGAGCTGGGCGGCGGCCTGCACGGGATCCGCAATCACAGGGCGCGGACCCGGGGTCGAGGTCGAGATCGAGGTCGGAATCGCACTGAATCCACCGCCTCCCATAGCGGGCGGCAGCGCGGCCGGAAATAGGTCGGCAAACTCGGGGACCAACTCCAGGGGACGCCATCCCGGCGTCTCCGCGGCTTCCACCATCGAGAACCGGTTCAACCGGTTTTCCTTGAACCACTGACGAATCTGGTCGGCGGATACCGGGCCGTATTCCTTCTGATCGGCACCTTTGATTTTATACATGTGAAGAGGCGTTTCGGGGTTTTGAGTTCGGAGATCCGGCGTCAGGGTGTCAAGGGTTCGAAGCCGTCGTCGTGTCCATCCTCAGAATAGTTGCGCGCCCGGAATCGAGACGCCACGTAGAGGAAGACGAGGGACACGATGAACGTAAGCACCGAATAGCGGTAGAACTGGGCGGCGGAGGCGGCGTGCGCACTCGAATCGGCGGCACCGGAACTCCCGAAGGAATGGGCCAGCCAGGTGAAAAGCGCCACCAGAAGGTTGCCCACCGAGATCGTCAGGAGCCAGAGACTGGTCATCGTGCTCTTCATCGTCTTGGGCGCGTGCGTGTAGGCAAACTCGTTTCCGGTGGCCGACACCAGGACCTCACCGGCAGTGAGCACGATGTAGGGGACGGTCTGCCAAAGCACGCTCATCTTCTGCCCCGCGGCCGCCAGGGAATCAATGCGTTGCTGGATCAGTCCCACCAGCACGAAGGAAAACGCGGTGAGGAACAACCCCACCGACATGCGGCGGACCGGCGTCGCCTTCCATCCGAGTCGGTCCAGCGAGGGATAGATACCCAGCGTAAACACCGGCACCAGCACCATGACAATCAGCGCATTCATCGACTGCATCTGTTCGGCGCCAATGGCGAACTTGCCGTCTCCGAACGGAACAATCCATTCCTGCATCAGGGTCCCCTGCGTCACCCAGGTCGAGCTCGTTTGATCCCAAAGCGCCCAGAAGAACGGAATCAACGCGAGCACCTTGAGCACGCGCAAGAAGGCCGCAGCGTCGTTGATACTGGTCTGCGACAGGTGCGGCCGTCCCGCAGCGTAGAAGCTGGTGCCGCGCGGATTGAGTCGTCGGGTGACTAGATACCAGGCCGTACTGAACGGACCAACCCCCTTGTCGGGAGTCCCGGATTCAATCCGCCGCTGCAAGGTCCGCGTGGCGGGAATGGCTCCGGCCAAGATCACCACGGCGTAGACGACGGCGGTGATTCCCGAGCCAAGATTTGCGCGGGCGCACCCCCAGCCGACGCCCACCAGCACCGCCACCAGCAGAAGGGAGATCGCGCTGGCCTTGAAGAATTGTCCCGGGGCGTCTCCCGCCGGAGCGATTCGCTCGAAGCGCGGTGTGCCCAACCAGAAGATCAGCGTCGCCAGTCCCATGAAAATCCCGGGAACGCCGAAGGCCCAGGAGTAGCCGTGAACCACCGTGGTCGCTGGGTCGCGATCCCGGATCCAGGGAATCAGCAGAAACGAGAAGAAGGAACCAAAGTTAATGCT
>JANXMD010000375.1 GCA_025354845.1 Verrucomicrobiota bacterium
GGCGGCCACCTTCAGCGTTTCGGTGCGAATGCCGCTGAACCGTGCTGCCGTTTCGTTCCGTCCCAAGGCCAGCAGGTGGCGGCCGGCCACGGTGTAATTGAGGAACACCGCCGCCACCGTGGCGATGAACGCCAGCAGGAACACTGGCGCTGGAAGGGCGAAGGAATGGGTGACGGCAAGCTTGCCGATGGCTAGTTGCCGAAGCGTCTCGTGCGCGTTGCCGAACCCCTGGCTCTGGTCGTCGGTGATGAATCGGGCCATGCCGCGGTAGAGCAGCAGGCCGCAGAGGGTCACCACGAACGGTTGCAGGCGCATCCGGGTAATGAGCAGTCCGTGCGCAAGACCGATGGCCAGGCTCATCGCCATCACCACCGCGAGCGTGGCCCCTACGCTCCAGCCCTTTTGGCTCAGCAGCCAGGCCATCAAGGATCCGACGAGGCCGATCACCGAGCCGATGGAGAGATCAATGCCGCCAGTGATGATCACGAACGCCGCGCCAATGCTGATGATGCCGAACAGTGCCGTCCACCGGATCAGGTTCTGCAGGTTGTAGGCGCTGACGAACTGTGGATTGGCCAGCGAAGTCGCGACGAACACCACGACCAACAGTCCGAAGATGCCGAGAAGTTTTTTCATGCTCGATGCGCCTCACAACCGGTCGCCAATTTCATCACCGCCTCCTCGCTTAGGGCTTCACGCGGGAGAACTCCGGAAATGCTCCCTTCGTGCATCACCAGCGCGCGATCGCTCATGCGAAGGATTTCCTCGAGCTCGCTGCTGACGAATACGATCGCCACCCCCTTCTCGGCGAGATCCTCCATCAACCGGTAGATCTCCTGCTTTGCGCCGACGTCCACGCCGCGCGTCGGCTCGTCGAGGAGCAGCACGCGGGGATTGAGGGCCAGCCACTTCGCGAGCACGACCTTTTGCTGGTTGCCGCCGGACAGGTATTGGGCGGTCTGGTCGGGATTGGGCGGACGGACATCGAGCCGTTGGATCAGCTCCAACGCGCGCCTGCGGTCCGAACCCGGGGTGAGGAATCCCCAACTCGTGTGCTCTCCCAAGCTGGCGAGTGTGGTGTTGGCGCCGACGGCCATTTCCAAGAAGACGCCCTGGTGCTTGCGATCTTCAGGGACGAGGCCGAGCCCGCAGGCGATCGCTTCCCGCGGCGATCCGCCGGGCACGCGAGATCCGGCGACGCGGACTTCGCCCGCCACCGGGGGATCGATTCCGAAGAGAGCGCGCAACACCTCGGTGCGTCCGGCGCCGACGAGCCCGGCGATGCCCACGATCTCGCCCGGTTGGATGCAAAAATTTACCGCGCGTCCGGGATGGCAGGCGGTCCGCAGGCCGCTCACTTCGAGTACTGGTTGGCCCTTGCCGAGGCTGTGGCGGTGATGCCGCACGAGGTCGCGTCCCACCATCAGGCGCACCATGGCATCGTGATTGATTTCCTCGCGGGAAAGCTCCCCGGCGTTCCTCCCGTCGCGCAGAACCGTGACCCGATCGGCCAGCGCTTTCACCTCACCGAGCCGGTGGCTGATGTACACGATGCCCACTCCCTGGGAACGGAGATCGCGCACCACGGCGTACAGGCGGTCGGTCTCCCCTTGGCTGAGGCTGGAGGTGGGTTCGTCCATGATGATCACCCGGGCACCGGAATTCACGGCGCGGGCGATCTCCACCAACTGCTGTCGACCGGGCGACAGGTCGGCGATGGGGGTCTCGGGCGATACGTCGAGGCCGACCCGCGCCAGGGCTGCCATGGCCTCGCGCCGCTGCTGTCGCGGGTTAAGGAACCAGCCGCGTCGCGGTTCGCGTCCCAGGAATAGGTTGGATCCCACATCGAGGTTGTCCGCGAGCGACAGCTCCTGATGGATCAGGGCAATACCCAATTGGGTGGCGGTTCGAACGCAGTCGACGAGGACCGACTGGCCGTCGAAT
>JANXMD010000383.1 GCA_025354845.1 Verrucomicrobiota bacterium
CTGCCGGACACCAACTGCTATTTGGCTCGTTGCCGATCAAGGACCAAAAAGCCGCTCCCGCAGCGGGCGGCACCAACTCGAATCGGCGCTTCAAACCCCGCCCCGGAGTGGAGATCCTTTCCGAACATCCGCAGGCGGACGCAGAAACCCTGCTGAAGCACTTCACGACCACTACGTACCGTCGGCCGGTATCAAGCGCCGAGGCCGTCCGGTTTGCGCCGCTGGTCTCCACGGCCATGGCCGCCGGCAACTCCTTCACCGACTCCATGCTGGCAGCCTACACCGCGGTGCTTTCTTCACCGGAGTTCCTGAGCCTCGAGGAAAAGCCGGGGAAACTCGACGACTTCGCGTTGGCTTCCCGACTCTCGTATTTTCTCTGGAACACGGCTCCCGATTCCGAATTACGACGTCTCGCGGAACAGGCACGACTCCACCGCCCCGAGACGCTCCGCGCCCAGACCGACCGCCTTCTCGCCGATCCGCGCTCACGGCAGTTCGTCGACGCCTTCCTCGACTACTGGATCGATCTGCGGAAAATGGACGGCACCGCTCCGGACTCCACGCTGTATCCCGACTATTACCTCGATGACCTGCTGACCGAGTCGGCTCTCGAGGAAACCCGCGCCTTCTTCGCGGAGTTGATTCGGGGCAATCTCCCGGTGCGAAACCTGATCGCCTCCGACTTCGCCATGCTCAACGAGCGCCTGGCGGCGCACTACAAACTGCCCCCGTTCGAAGGTGCCTTGCATCGCAAAGTTCCCCTCCCCCCCGAGAGCCCACGCGGCGGCCTGCTGACCCAGGCCAGCGTGCTCAAGGTAACGGCCAACGGCACCACCACCTCCCCCGTGCTGAGGGGCGCGTGGATCATGGAACGCCTGCTGGGACAACCGCCGCCGCCTCCTCCTCCCAGCGTCCCGGCGGTCGAGCCCGACATCCGTGGAGCAGTCACCCTCCGTCAGCAACTGGAGAAACACCGCACCCAGTCCTCCTGCAACGCCTGCCATGCCAAGATCGACCCGGCTGGATTTGCGTTGGAGAACTTCGACGTGATGGGCGGCTGGCGCGACCAGTACCGCGCCGACGGCCCTGGAAAGGCGGATCCGGGAATTGGCAAGAGCGGCCAGAAATTCACCTTCCACTCCGCGCTTCCCGTGGATGCCACGGGAGAACTCCCCGATGGCCGGAAATTCCAGGACATCCGGGATTTTAAGAAACTGATCCTCGCCGACCAACGCCAGCTTGCCCGAAACTTGGCGCGCCAATTCATCATTTATGCCACGGGAGCGCCGATCCACTTTAGCGACCGTCCCGAAATCGAGCGGATCCTGAACCAAACCGCTCGCGAAGGATTTGGCGTGCGCAGCCTGATCCACGAGCTTGTGCAAAGCCGCTTGTTCCGGGAGAAGTAATTCCAGCAGCCCTCTATGAAGCCCTCGAAATCCCAACCGACGGTGAGCATGCCCTTTGTCTCAACCCGGCATGCACTTTCGCGCCGCCGCTTCCTTGTGGGCGGCGGCATCGCGTTGTCGTTGCCTTTTCTGGAGTCGATGAGTCCGGTCTTTGCACGTGGTGCCGAAGCCGGGGTTTCCACGCCGCGCAGGATGTTCGCCGTTTGCAACAACCTGGGACTGCTTCCCGACGAGTTCTTTCCCAAGACGACAGGCCGGGACTACACGCCCTCGCCCTACCTGCAGGAGCTCCGCGATCATCGGGACCAATTCACGGTGTTCAGCGGCGTGTCCCACCCTGATGTGGATGGAGGTCACCCCGCAGACAACTGCTTCCTCACCGCAGCGCCACATCCCGGCAGCGGCGGCTTTCGCAACACCATATCGCTCGACCAATACATCGCCGAACGCATTGGACATCTCACCCGATTCCCGTCGCTGAACCTGGGCGTTAACGTGGACCGCGGATCGCGGAGTCTTTCGTGGACTGGCTCCGGGGTGCTGATTCCCTGCGAGGAAAAGGCCTCCGACGTGTTCCGGAAACTGTTCCTGCAGGGAAGCCCGGAGGAGGCAGAATCGCAGGTCCGTAAACTGGAGCTCGGACAGAGTATTCTCGACTCCGTGGCCGGTCAGGCGACGGCGTTGAAGCGTACGGTCGGCGGGGCTGATCGCGATCGACTCGACCAGTACTTCACCAGCGTTCGCGAACTGGAGCAGCGCATGAAGATGTCGCGCGAATGGGAACGCAAACCGAAGCCCACGGTCTCCGCCAGCGTACCCCTAGATCCCGAAAGCCCGCGGGATTACATGGAGAAGGTCCAGTTGATGTACGATCTCGCGCGACTGGCCTTTGAAACCGACTCCACCCGTTCGATTGCCCTGCTGCTCGACAGCGTGAACTCGCCGGTGATCGAACTCGGAGAGACCAAGCTCAGCGAGGCCTACCACAACCTGTCCCACCACGGTCGATCCGAGGCGAAGCTGTCTCAATTGCGAGAGATCGACACCTGGCACATGCGGTTGATCTCCGGCTTGATGACCCAACTGAAAGGCATCAAGGAACAGGGCGACACGTTGCTCGACCGGACCATGATCCTCTACGGCTCCAATCTCGGGAACGCCAACACCCACGTCACCACCAACCTGCCCATCCTCTTTGCCGGCGGCGGCTTCAAGCACGGTCAGCACCTAGCGTTCGACCGCGAACGCAACTATCCGCTGCCAAATCTGTTCGTCTCCATGCTCCAGCGCATGGGCATTGAATCCGACAAGTTTGCTTCCTCGACCGGAACGATGCGCGGGTTGGAAGTGGGGTGAAGGGGAGAGTGAAAGGGTTGAAGAGTTGAAACGTTAAAATGGTTGAAGGGGCAGATAGCCTACCCACCTGTGATTTGGATTGCCGCGGCAGCTTCTGCGGACTGGTCGAGCGGCCCCACCCCAAAGGCCAACGGCCTTCCATAACCACAGCCTGGGGCGCGAGCCCGAGGTTTAGTTAAGCGCGAAAACCTGAGACTGAAGGCGCGACCTATCGCTCCAAACCGGCGGCTCGCCCGCCGGACTCCAAACCGCTTCGCGGGCCCTGTGTGGAGTCCGGTCGGGAGCGCAGCGACCTACCGGTTTGGACATCTCACCCATGACTCTTCGCCTGCCGCGACCGGTGCCTCAGACTCTTTCAGTCGGCGCCTCCTCGGATCCCCTTCCCAAAGGCCAACGGCCTTCCATAACCACAGCCTGGGGCGCGAGCCCCGGGTTTGGTTCCCCCCAAATACTCGAGCGCTGAAGGCCCGACCCAATCGGGTCAAACCCGATCTCCCATCTCCTCCGCGCCTCCGCGGTTCCCATCGATCTCCGATCTGCGATTCATCCCTTCCCCTGCATCTCCCGATACAACCACGCCTTCGCATACGCCCACCATCGCTTCACGGTGGGTTCTGAAATGTTCAGGACATTGGCCGCCTGCTCGGTAGTGAGGCCGACGAAGTAGCGCAGTTTCACCAACTCGGCCTTCGGCGCGTCCACGGCAGCAAAACGATCCAGCGCCTCATTCAGCGCGAGAAGCTGATCGTCGTCGGCCGGCCCCGCAATCTGGAGATCCTCCAACTCCACATGCTCGGCATTGGCGCCTCGACGCTGCGCCTGCTTGCGTCGCGCCCGGTCCACCAGGATGCGCCGCATGGCCTCGGCGGCCGCAGCAAAGAAGTGCGCCCGATTCTGCCAGTGGGGCTGTGCATCGGCGCCAAGCCGCAGCCACGCTTCGTGCACCAGCGCGGTGGGTTGGAGGGTGTGGCCCACGGACTCCCGAGACATCTTCTGCGCCGCCACCTGCCGCAGCTCGGAATAGACCAACTCGAACAGCCGCGAAGCGGCCGAATCATCGCCGGCCCGCACGGCGCTCAGGATTTGGGTGACGTCACTCATGGCTTTGTCTCCGGATCGGGCACATTGATTCCACGGCTGCGGAACAAATCCCGAGCTTCCTGCCGGAGTGCATGCGAG
>JANXMD010000780.1 GCA_025354845.1 Verrucomicrobiota bacterium
CAGGCAGCCGCTCGCTGACCTGGATGCCATCGGCGCTCGACCGGATGGGCCGATGGGGACTGCGGATCTTTTCCGGCGCGTCGGGCTTCATGTCGAACATATCCACATGCGACGGCCCGCCGAACTGGTAGAGAAAGATCACCGATTTCGCCCGCGCCTTGGGTTGCGAAACAACACTCCCGGGAGTCGGACCCGCGTGCAGTCCATTCACCCATTTGGGCAGCGTCAGCCCGAGCATGCCGAGTCCCCCCACCTGAAGCAGTCGGCGACGGGAATAGCGTTCGGCATGAAAACCGCGGCAGGCGAAGTTCGGGTTCATGGACGGAGGACAAATTCCTTGGCGTTGAGCAACCCCCACAAGAGGTCTTCCAAAACGGCGCGACGATCTGACGCTTGGTTCACTGCGGGGACGAACGTCGCGCGTTCCGCTGCCGACGGGGGACGCCCCAGTGCAGACCAGAAAAGGTCGTCCACACACGACTCGGAGGTCACCCCGGAACGCAACAAGCCATCGAGCCGGTTTCTGGGAGCGTTGACGAATCGCTGCAACGTCACCCCGTTGATCAGTGCAAAGGCCTGGGTCATGGCCGGCTCGGCCGCACGCTCACATTCACTGGGCGTCTGGCGCGGCGGTTTTCCAAAGGCCCTCAGGAATCCATCCAATTCAGCGGACCGGCCTCCCCTCCCCGTGGCCACCTGCGGCATCTGCCCCGCCCGCAATCCCGCCGGAAATCCCGGGAAGGCCAGCGGGACGCCCGACACCTGGCTCTGCGCATCCAGCAACGACTCGGCGGAAAGGCGGCGGACCTGCGTGTGCGAATAGTTCAGGGTGTCCGCGACGGTTCCGGGCGCTGGGGTGGCATCGAGCTGATAGGTCCGCGATCGAACAATCAGGCGGACGACGTGACGCAGATCAAATCCCGAGCGAACCAGTTCCGCGGCCAGTGCCTCCAGCAAGGCGGGATGCGATGCCGGATTGGTGGACCGGAAGTCGTCGAGGGGATCGACCAGACCGCGGCCCATGAGATGATACCAAATGCGGTTGACTTGTGCCCTGGCGAACAACGGATTGCCGGGAGAGGTCACCCAGTGTGCTAGCGCATCCAGTTCGGTCGGGCCGGCAAGGGCGTTGGTCGGCCAGGCGCGGCCCGCCGGAAACCCGTCGGAATCCATCACGCCCGATACATGGTTGGTCGTGGGGATCACCGGCCTCGCCGCCCCAAGGAATCGCGGGCGGGAATCCTTCCGAGTTCGCGGATTCTGATGCGCCCCGGAGTTTTTCACATACACCACCTGCTCGCCCTTGAACTCATGACTGTCGTTCGGGTCACCGCGACGGTTTTCAACCACATCGAACGACACGCGCTCGAACAGCGCGGTCCAGTCGTGGTAGTCGTCCTGCGACCAGCGCTCGTAGGGGTGATTGTGGCACTGCGCACACTGAAGACGCGTTCCGAGCCATACCTGTGCCGCGGCCTCGGCGCGCTCCACCGGGGTGCGGAGATTTCGATAATAATTCGCCGCCGGTTCCAGGTAGGTGCTCCCGCGGGCGCCGATGAGTTCACGGGCGAACACGTCGAGCGGCTTGTGGCTGGCCATGGATTCGCGCAGCCAGTCGTAGAACCGCCGCGATCCCTTGCGATCGAGAGTGCGTTCATCAAGCCGCAGCAAATCGGCCCACTTCAGCGCCCAAAACTCGGCAAACTCCGGTCGCTCCAACAACCGCTCGACACAGTCGGCACGCTTGTTGGGGTTCCGGTCAGACACAAACGCTCGGGCCTCCTCGCCGGTCGGCGGAACTCCAAGAAGATCCAGGTAAATCCGCCGCAGGAACACCGAATCAGAACATGGGGATGACGGGTTAAGGTGAAGCTGGCGGAGCTTGGCGAAAACGTGGTCATCCACCAGGTTGACCGGCCTCGGAAACCCACCCGATCGAAAGGAGGGATTGCGCGCCACAAACGCCACGCTTACGCCGGCCTGCTGGTCGAGGTAGCGCACCAGCACCGTGGTCTCGCCGTCCGAACGACGCTGAACCCTACCATTGCCCGGGAGGTCGGCGACGCCGAGTTCCGACACTTCATACGAGGCCAGCGCGGTGACGTCGCGCTTCTGCCCATCGGCGAACACCGCCGTCACCCGGAGCTGCAGGTGATCCTCCGGCGCGTTGAGAAACCGTTCACGAGGCGTCGCTTCAATCCGAATCAATTTGGACGCTGCCGCATCGTCCGGGGCACGGTCGGCTATCCAGCGCCGCAGCAGCGCGTAGTCGGCACCGTCTTTCTTCAATCGCGCGCCGCCCTCGTGCGCCACATCGGTCGCCGGCTTGAGCAGCAGCAGGCTTTGATCGGGCTCGGAGAAATTCAACCGGCGCCCCGCCGCGCCCTGCAAGATTGCGATGTAGTCGGCCTCGGGATCCTCCCCGCGCAGGGAGAGCTTGAAGCCGCCCTTCCCATTACGATTTCCATGACACGGCCCGCTGGCGCAGCCGTTCTTGGACAGCACTGCCATCACCTCGCGGCGGAAGGACACCGACGCCTCGACCGGGGCCCCCACCAGCGATCGGCCCACGACCAGGGTCCAGCAAGCCCAGGTCAGAAACCGGATCCAACCGAAGGCCACGGAATGGAGGTCTCGGCACACGGGTCAGTGCAGGCGCGTGGTGAAGGTCTGCGAGTGGCCGCTCGAGGGAGTCTCGACGGTGTAGTGAAGGCCATCGGCATCGATGCGGGCGTGAATGAAGTGGCCGTCACAGCGGGCCTCCAGATTCGCGATGTGATCGTCGTCCGTGTTGTTGATCGCCCCGTCGGCACGCACGTTTTTGTGAATCTGATACTGCGCACGAATCGACGGCTGCGCACGCAGGGTGGCGATCGTCGGAGCGGCAGCGCCTTTGGTCGGGCCATTGTTCATCACGCTGACCACCGGGTTCAGCGCACGAATCAGCAACGGATGATTGCTCACATCGAGACCGTGGTGCGTCACCTGATACACCTCGACGGTCGGCACCAACCGTTCGGGCCACACCAGCTTGACCTCGGAGTTCCAGGAGACATCCCCGCCATCATAAAAGCGGAACGCGCCGAAGGTGAGGATCCATGCCGAACTGTTGGCGTTATCCGAGGTGTCGATCGACGCCGGCTTGGGAGCCTCCACATCCGTCCATTTCCCAAAACTTCCCGAGGGCGGCGTCCAGGGATTCTGTCGGGCGATGATGCACTGGAGGCTTAGCGGGTACTTCCCGGTTTTGAGTGGAATCGTGGTTCCCGGCTGAACCACGTGACGCTCTCCAGCCGGCATCGACCGGTAGGGCTTGCTGGTCAGGGGCCAGGTCGAGGTCCTGTTGCCATCCGGATCCGCATCAGGCAGGCCGTTGTCCCAGACGTTGGCGATCGGGATCTGCGCTGCCACCTCCGCCGCGCCGCCGAAATGGTCGATGTGGAAATGCGTGGTGATGTAGTGATCGATCCGCTTCAGGTGCGCCACCTCGGTCGCCACCTTCACAATCCGGCCAGAATCCCGGCCGCCGGGATTTCCCGCATCAATCAACACACTCTCGCCTTGTGGCGTGACCACGAGTGTCGAGCCGCCGCCCTCGGAATCGATCCAATAGATATCCAGCCGGCCGTCGGAAACGCCGGCGTGAAGCACCATGCCGGCAGTGAGCAGCATGGACAGACAGGGGAGACGCATGGGCCATTCCTAGAATGCCTCCCGCAAAAGGAAAGGACATCCTTCAGGCCGACCGGATTTGCCACCACATCAACCGTTCCGGCGGAACAGGCTGGACGAGGCGAGCGTGGCCAAATCAGCAGCCTGCATGGCCAGGAAATCGGGCTCCTCCAGCCGGTGCCTTCCGTCTGGAACAGTGCGGACCAGATGTTTCAATTCGTCCAGGTTGCGTGACCACCGGAAGCCATTGAAGAACTCCATCGGTTCGAACTGCGTCTTGTACAACGCGCGCTCCGAATAGCAGGTGCCGAGGTGGAGATGATGAAACCCCTCGTGGGTAAACCACTCGACGGCGCTCGTCATCATGGCCATCCCGAGGTGCCGCGTCTCCGGTGTGAGGTGGTAGAAGGCGTAGTAATACCACGCCACCCGCGGCGCCTGCAGGAACATCAGCACCGTACCGGCATCGCGGCCGGTCGCTCGATCGGTGAAGTGCAGCAAGTGGCTGATGATCGGCCCGCTCATCAATCGGTCGAGCCGCTCCGGGGGCATCACGCCCGCGCCGAACTTCTCCTCGGCATAGGCGAGCCACGAGGCGCGACGCTCCGGAGTGTAGTCGAAGTCGGCCCGGGGAATCAGCGTGCACTCCAGCTCCGCACTCTTGCGCAGCAGACGTCGATTCTCGGAGGTGGATTCCCATTCCCGCAGCGGCACGCGAAGTTGGCGCACCAGGTAGTAGCGCTCCATGGTCGCCGAGCCCGGGAGGAATCCGGCCTCGAACGCATCGGCCGGGGTCTCACCCGGCTCCAGGAAGCCCCAGACCACATACGGATACAGGTAATGGCCGTAATCCGGTGCGGCCTCGGAGAAGAGCAGCTTCATACCCGACCGGTTTCCGCCTCGCGATATACCCGTGGCAGCCGACGTCGCCAGCCGACCAACACGTCATAGGTCACGCTCTGCTTCAGGCGCGCGAGCTCCTGCGCCGTGATTTCCTCGTCGCCCTGACGTCCCATCAACACCGCCTCGGCCCCCACGACCACTTCGGGTAAGTCCGTGATGTCCACGGTCAAGGCATCCATCGCCACGCCCCCCACCAGCGGCACGCGCCGACCGGCGATCAACGCCGAACCCTGATTGCGCACCCGGGGGAAGCCGTCGCCGTAGCCCACCGGCAGCACCGCAATGCGCGACGCACGATCGGCACGCCAGCGCATCCCGTAGCCCACGGTGTCGCCGGGTTCGAGTTGCTGAATCGCGATGACTCGGGCGTGGACCGACAGCGCGGGCTGAATCCCGGGAATCCGCCGGCATACCGACGACGGATAGACGCCACCCGCGAGCAGGCCGACGCGGACCAGGTCGAAATGGGCCTCGGGCAAATCGAGGTATCCGCCGGAATTGCAAAGATGCGCCAACGGAACGCGGCCTCCCGCGGCCTTCCACACGCGAAGGCAGTCCTCAAACCGCTGCCGCTGCAACCGGGCGAAGGTCTTGTCCTCCTCGTCACTCTGCGCGAAATGGCTGAGCATCCCGCCGATTTCGATGCCCCCCAGTTCCAGGAAAGCCGGAGTCCAGGTGTCCACCTCGCGCCAAGGTAAACCGAAGCGGTTCATGCCCGTGTTCACTTTGACGTGCACGGCCACCGGGCGACGCCGGGACACGCCCGCCTCGCTAAACCGGCGCGCCATCTCCAGCGAACTCACACAGGGAATGAGCTCCAGCTCCAACACGCCGGCGATTTCCTCAGGCACCCGTTCCCCCAGGATCAGAATCGGCGCGCGAATGCCGGCGGCGCGAAGAGCGGCCCCTTCCTCGAGGGTGTACACCGCGAGATGGCTGGCCCCTTCCCGCAACGCCAACTGGCCGGCGCGCACCGCTCCCATGCCGTAGGCCTCGTCCTTCACGACGTAGAGCAATTGCACGGCAGCCGGCAGATCGGCGCGAATCAACCGAAAGTTCGCCGCGAGAATCCCAAGATCCACCTCCACCCACGCGGGTCGCGACGACAACGACGGGGTCGACGGTACGGATTCTGATTCGGATTCAGGAGTGCGGGCGTGAGTCATAGGACGGGAACCGCGATCCGGCTCACTCCTCTCCGGGAGGCCAGAGCGATTCCCCAACATCGGTTCGGTAATAACTGCCGAGTGAATGGAGGCGACGCAAGTTGGCGTATGCGGTGCGAATCGCCTCGGGCTAGGTGGCCGCCAAGGCGGCGACGTCGCAAATGCGGTGTCCGGTCGCCTCGAGCGTGCCGTCG
>JANXMD010000410.1 GCA_025354845.1 Verrucomicrobiota bacterium
TTCTGGTCTGGCTTGGAATCCGAAGTTCGCGCCGACTCAATGCCTCGACGCGTCATGCTGTCCTGCTGGTCACACTGGCGGTGACGACCGCCCTGCCGGCCGCAGTGTGGCTCCTGCAACGGCCGGTGCCGACACTCGAGCGGGCGGTGGATTCGGACTTCGCGGATGGCGACTCCACGCCCATCGCGTTGCCAGCCGAGACCCCGGCGACGCTTACGGAAGCCACAGCGCTGGCGGCCACATCAAGCATTCCCGGCGACGCCGCGGAGGATTCGGATCCTGCACCCGACAGGGTATCGGTCGAAGCGATCGTGGGATCTCAGGGAACGCGCATTCTGCCGGTGACGCTCCCGTCTCCGGTGGTTGGGATCCTCATGGGCCTTTGGATCGCAGTGGCATTCCCGCTCGGACTTCGTCTGGTGTGGCAATACGGAGTGCTTCGCCGATTGAAGCGAACGGGCACGGAACCGGATTCAGAGACCAACCGGGTGTTCCGCGAGGAGCTGCATGCCGTGTCCTTGAGCCGTCCCGTGAAATTGGTGGTTCACGAGTCCGCCGAGGCGCCGCTGGCTCTGGGATTCCTTCATCCCGCGGTGATCTTGCCGGCGGAACTGACCGCAGAAGCGCCCGCCGTCGATCTTCGACAGATTCTGCGGCACGAACTCGCGCATCTCTCCCGGAAGGACGACTGGGCCAATCTGTTGCAACAGTCACTTCACGCGCTGTTTTTCTTCCACCCGGCAATCTGGTTCCTGTCGCGCCGTCTCACCGTCGAACGCGAAATCGCGTGCGATGATGCCGTCGTCGCCGCGAGCCGTTCCGATGCGGCGCCGCGGGAGTACGCCCTGTTGCTTTGCGAATTTGCCAGTCGGCAATCTGGTCACGTGTCCGTGGCCGCCTCCGCCGCCTGGAGTCAACCCAGTCAGCTCAAGGAAAGGATTCACATGTTGTTGCACCCCGATCGCAATGCGTCGCCCCGGCTTGCCCGCGGCCGCTTCACCCTGCTCGCCGCCTGCTCGCTCTGTGCGGCCATTGTCGGACTCCGCGCCGCGCCGCGGATCAGTCTGCCACCCGTTGCCGCGGAACCCGCCGCCGAGGCACCCTTGGCAGTCGCCGCCGCTGACCCTGCCGCCGCACCGGCACCAGTTGCCGCGGTGGCCACGACCGAAACCTCCGAGGTCTTCCTGACCGCCACGCCCGCGGTTAGTACTTCGCGAGATTCCCTCCGCTTCGCGCAAACGTCGGTTTCGAGCGAAAGCTCTGAGGATTCGGCGCCGCTGCGAAAAGATCGGTCGGTGCGCAGCTTCACGGCTCCGGTTCCTGCGAACGCTCCGGTCCCGCCAACGCCCCCCACGCTGACCGTCTCGCCGTCGCCGTTTGCGGTGCCGCACGCCGAAGTCGTGGTCCGTACCATCCGCAATGAAGACGACTCCCTGGAGCGTCGCGTCCAGCGTTTGGAAAAGCGCGTCCGGGAACTCGCCAGCCTCAACGCCAATCTCAACTCCGCCCTGTCGGAGGACCTCAAGAAGCGCGGTGGCCATGCGGACGAGCTGCTCAAGGGGCATTCGGAATCGAAGGTGGTCGAGGATCTCCGGGAAGGTGAACTGAAGGGGAAGCTTGCCAAGCTGGAGACGGAGGAGCGGGTGCGACGCATCGAACGCGACGCGATGATGCGCGCTCAAAAGGATGTCCAGAACGAGGTTCAACGCGCTCATGAGGCGATGAAGGAGGCCGCCGACCGCATGCGTGAGCACCAGGAGCAGGATTCGGAAGTCCAGCACCTGCGTCACGAGCGCGCCGCCCTGGCCGCGGAACGCAAGGCGATGGATCAGCGGATCCACGAACTCGAGAAACAATTGGCCAAGGTGGAACGTTCCCGCGGCAAGTCCGGCGCCGCGGGTATCGAGTTCAAGGGTGAACTCTTCGAGGAATCCGAATCCCCGGCTCCTCTGGTGAAGCCGCCAGTGCCCGCGCCCGGACGCTGAGCCGCGGTTCGCGGTCGCCCTCAATCAACCTCTTTGGACCCGGTTTCCCGACCCGCCGCTGCCGATCCCTGGATCCGGCGGCGGCGGGAAGGGGGCCGGTGTGGACTCCCCCCTTGCCATGACTCTTCCTTCCGCACTGATTCCCACCCGTCGTCGACGTGTGGAACCCATCCCCACCTCACCGGCAGCGGATGGAATCGACCTCGACTACATCAGCAATCAGGCCGGTGCGCCGGACGCCTCGTCCATGGATGAAGTGGAGGCCTATCATCGCGCGCTTTTCCTGGGCCGAACTGCGTCGGAGTTTGAGCGCGCCCGGCAGGAGGCGCAGATTCACGGCGACCGCGTGGAGCGCTTGGAGACGCGGCTAAGCGAGGTTCGGCGACAGGTTGCCTCCGTCGAGAAGCTGATGCCGCGACAAGACACGCTTGATGCATCGGGGGAGTCCGTCACGCCCTGGACGCTTTGGGATCGGGTGATGGTGACGCTCGCCGGAGTCGGGGTCCTCGGACTGTTGATCTTCGGCGTGCTGAACATCTCGTTCAACTTGCTGGAATCGGGTCTGGTGACCTTCCAGGAGAATCCCGCCCGAGCCTATTTCTGGGCCGCGCTGCTTCCCGTTGGAGCGATGGCGGTGAAGATTGGATGGGATTCCCTCGATGCAGTTCGAACCCGTCGGCTGTATCATTGGACCTGTCTGATCCTTGGCGTGGCCGCGGTGTTGGTGTGGGTTGCCGCCTATGCTTCGGTGTATCCCTCCCTGTCCAAGAACACCGCGGAACGCATCCAATCGTTAAGTGTCTTTGACGGACCGGATGCCCATCCCACCGGGCTTGGGGCTGTAAATGGCGCCGGAGCGCGCTGGGTGGACGTGACGATCGTTGGCGCCCAGGCCGTGGCGGAACTGTTCATTTCCGCAGCCTTGGGAATCTACATGACCCGTGTGGCGTCGCGGCATACCGCACCCCGTCTCCCGTCGAATCCCCTGCACGACCAATTGGAAGAGGAGCGTGTTGAATTGGAGACCGATCTGGCCCGTGAACGCCTCTCCCTGGGCGCCGCCCGCGGGACTCAACAACGGTTGGAACATCAACTGAATGCGTTGGTGGCGCTCGCGCGATCCGCCTTCCAGCGCGAGGCGGCGCTGCGACGCGATCAAAGCCGTCAGGAGCGGCTCTTGCTCGATCAAATCGCCGGCCAGCTGCGCACGCAACTTCAGACGGTCGGTGTCGGAGCCGTCCCCTCCGGCCCCCGTTTGGCCGCTGAGGCCACCGCATCCATGACCCGTATTGGAAACAGCCATGAATAACGTTTCCTCCCGTTTCTGGAATTGGAGTCGTCGTCTCGGCATCGGGGTGCTGTGGCTTCTAACCGTTGCCGTCTTCGCCGCTCCGTCGCCCACGCCGTCCACGTCGCCGTCTCCGGAGACTAAAGGGGCCTCCTTCGTCATCGGACTTTCGCCGTTCTTGGAGCGAGAGGTGAAGGATGATGTGTATCGCCGGGTGGTCGGCTTCATCCTGGAGGAAATGCCAACCGGTTCCACGTTGAGCCTCTATGACGCGCACGCCCTGAGGACTATCGCCGAAATCCGGATTCCAGAGACGCTGGCGTTCAAGAGCGGGCGTACCCGGGCCAACCAATTTGGCGAACCCATCCAGCGCCTCCGAGCGTTTCTGGGGACCTCCAACACGCCTCCGGCCGCCGCCCTTCCCGGAGCGATTCGCCTTCCCCAGTTTCTCGACTTCCTCGCCTCGCAACCGCGGGTGCGCGCGCCGGGAACGGTGGTGATGCTGCTCGGAAATCCCCTCTACGCCGACTCCAAGGAACCCGGGTTCTCCATGCTGGATGGATACGTGCCGACGGATGGGCACCTGGCCGCCTCGCGTGAGGACACGGTGTACGGATTGCGTGAACGTCGTGGCACCCTCGACGGCGTGACCTTGCATCTGGGATACTTTGGCGATCCGTGGGTGAGCGATGTGCATCAGGAGAAGGTGGCCCGCTTCTGGAGGCTTTATCTCGCAGGACAAGGCGGTCGGCTCGGGGCGTTCACCGGGGATCTGGCGACCCTGTTTCGCGCGGCCAAGCCTGGCGCCGAGGCCGTACCCGTCGTGCCCGCGGAACCGGATCCCTTGCAGACCAAGATTGCGATGGTACGGGTGACGCGCATTACCGGCGTCGCCGATTGGATCACGCGGGACATCGCCGGCGCCGGCGCCTCTCTGCCGCCGACGCGCGCGACTGGACCGATGAAAATTGGCATCCGCTGGACCGGCGCCATCGATCTCGACCTCTACGCACGGCCGCGAGCGGGTGCGGAGACCCTGTTCTTCCAGCATCCGCGCAGCGCCGACGGCTACTACTTCAAGGACCATCGCTCCTCGCCTGAACGGGAGTTCGAATTCATTGAGTTCGAGTCTCCGGTCAATCCGTGGGAGCTCGAAGCTCGTGTGAATTTCTTTGAGGGAGAATCGCCGGAAGGCGTGGAGGGAGAAGTGCGGGTCGAATTCGATGGGCGCATTTACAGCGGCCGATTCGCGATTGAGGCCCCGCACGGAAATCAGGGCCGAAACGGTCCCGGACAACGCCGCAGTTGGGTGCGTCTCGATCTTCCCGAACTGTTGAAGCTCCGCACGGCCGCGGCCTCGCAACGTCGGCAGGCGAGGGAGTAGGCGACGTCGAGAGTTGCCGGGAAAAGCCATGGCGGGGCGGGTTCACTATTCTCGGCCATTGAACACCCCCGCCTTTCCCGCGTAGCGTTTCCGAGTGCTTCCCCGTTCTCGATCACCTCGTGGACTCGCAGTCGCGTCGATCCTTCTGGGTGTTCTGCTTCTCCGCCCTCCAGGCGCCTGCGCGAACGATCGCGGCGCCCGCGTGGCGCCGTTTCGCCTGGTGGAGGACGGCCATTCGTCTTGCACGATCGTCACTGCCGATGCGCCCACTCCGGCGGCGCGATTGGCCGCGATGGAATTGCAGGCTCACGTGTTGGAGATCACTGGTGCCGACCTCCCGATTCGGAGGGAATCCGAACCAATTGAAGGACGGCGCATCCTGATTGGGGATACCTCGGCAACGCATCGCCTGGGATTCAGCGGTTCGGCGCTCGCACCGCAGGAGTCGCTCATCGCCTTCCGTCCGGGGGTGTTGGTGCTGCTCGGACGGGATTGGCAGGACACCCCCGCCAATCGGAGCGAGGAGGGCCGCACGATGGTTGGCGAAACCCTCGCCGGGACGCGGTACCGCATCGACTACTGGAAGGCCGTGGGGCACCCCGAACGCAGCGCCGGCGTCGTGGAAATGCCCGGCGTGTACGACGATCAGGGAACGCTCCAGGCGGTGTATGAGTTCCTGGAACGGTTCTTGGAGGTACGCTGGTTCGGACCGGCACCGCTTCACGTCCTCACGCCGCATCGGCGGAATCTCGCCGTTGAGGGGGGCGATGTCCGATTCACACCGGCCCTGCAACACCGCAGCGCGCTGCCTGCCGGCAACTGGCCGTTCCTCCACGGCCAGTGGGGTGAGTTTTCCCAGGACCAGGTTCATCTTTTCTGGCGTCGCTTGCGGGAAGGCGGCGAACGCTGGGCGGGGAACCACACCTTCCACCGCGCCACCATTCAATCCACTTTCACGGATCCCGAATACCAGTCGAAGAATCCGAAAACCCAGGGAAGCCAGCTCTGCTACTCCAATCCAAAGCTGATCGCCAAAGTGGTGCAGATGGCCCGCGACTACTTCGACGGCCGCGGGACTTTACCCGAGGGGTGGAAGGCGGTGGGCGACTACTTTGCCCTGGTTCCTGATGACAACATGAACCTCTGCAACTGCGCAGAATGCAGCGCGCTGCTGCAGCGAGGCTCGGCCCGCAAGACCGGGTATTTCAGTAGCGGCGAAATGAGCGAGTACTGGTTTACGTTCGTGAATGCAGTGGCGCACGAGGTGCGGAAGACCCATCCGAAGAAGTACATCGCCACCCTCGCCTACTGGGCCTACGCCCTGCCGCCTTCCTTTGCCATGGAGCCGAATGTGTCGGTCGCCCCCTGCCTGCACACGTGCTACTACCCGGTCCACGCTGGGATGAAGTCCAACGACTTCGCCTTTTACGAGGGATGGCGAGCCCGCACGCAGGCGCCGATGTTTTTGTGGGTTTATTACCATCATCCCATGGAGCCCGCCTTGATCGGCCGTTGGAAATCGTTTCCGCACATCATGGTTCACGACACGGCCCGCTCGATGCAGCGGTTTCTCCGGGATGGAGTTCGCGGCATCTTCGAATGTGGCGAGCAGGATCAGGTGGAGCAGTACGTGATGTCGCGGGTCTGGCGCGATCCGGAGGTGAACGTGGATGCGGTGATCGCCGACTTCTTCCAGCGCTACTTCGGTCCGGCCGCGGAACCCATGCGTCAGTTCTATCTCCGTCTCGAATCCATCGCGTGCGATCCCGCCAACTACCCTCCGCCCTATCATCGCGCCAACGGCATCGACTGGAAAAAGGTGGCGTGGGAGAAGCTCGGGACGCCGGACCGGATGAAGGAATTGGGTGGGCTCATCCACGAGGCGGAGGTCCGTGCGGGACCGGGTCCGGATCGGGATCGGGTCGCGTTGTGGCGCGCCGCGCTCTGGGAATGGATGGATGCCGGCGCGAGGGCGGCGACTGCCTCCGCTACCGCACGATGAAGATCTGCCAACTCCGGAAAAGAAACCCGTTCCGATCTGCTCCGGTTGGTGTTTGAGTTCCCGCACCCCCGAAATCGAGCTTCCATGCGCCAGCGACTCACCATTTCCGTCCTCCTCGGACTGATCGTTCACACCGGTATCGGAGTCGCGACGGCTCTGGACCTCACCCACGCCGTGGTGGTTGCCCCACCAACGCTGGGACGTCTGGAGAAAAAGGCGGTGACCTTGTTGGTCGAGGAAGTGGAGAAGCGCTCCCAGGTGCGATGGGAGGTGCGATCCGACGCGCCGACGGACTCGACCCCGACGCTGCGCCTCGCCCTGGCGCCTTCGACGTCGGGCAAGGCCGAGGGCTACCGGGTCGAGGTGGGATCGCAGTCCGTTCAGATCACCGGCCAGGATCCTCGGGGTGTGCTGTACGGCGTGGGCGGATTGCTCCGCCAACTCCGCATCACCCGCGGCCACGTCGAGGTGCCGGATGGGTGGTCGCAGGAGACCTCCCCGCGTTATCCGATTCGCGGACATCAGCTCGGCTACCGACCCAAGACCCATTCCTACGACGCCTGGGACCTTCCTACCTGGGAGCAGTACTACCGGGATCTCGTGGTCTTCGG
>JANXMD010000413.1 GCA_025354845.1 Verrucomicrobiota bacterium
CGATTTCATCCAGGAAAAGCGTTCCGCCCTCGGCCATCTCTAAGCGTCCCACGCGGTCCGCCTTGGCGTCGGTGAATGCCCCTTTGACGTGCCCGAATAATTCGCTCTCGAACAGCGTGTCATTCAAGCCACCCATGTTCACCGCAATGAATGGCCGCGAAGCCCGGGGTCCCAAGTTGTGAAGTGCCGCAGCGATGACCCCTTTTCCGGTTCCATTTTCTCCGGTGATGAGGACCGTCGCATCACTCGGTCCCACTCGCTCCACCAACTGGAGGACAGGAGTCATCGTCGGCGAACGAGCTACCAGAACGGGACCCGTGCCCCGCTGGGCGACGTTGGCAGCGGCGAGTCGCTCTCCATCAAGCAGCGCACGGCGAAGGGCGATTTGGTTTCGCGCCACAGCCAAAACGCGCGCGTTGTCCCAGGGTTTCTGAACGAAATCTCGGGCGCCGCGTCGCATAGCCTCGACCGCAATATCAACCGTTGCCCACGCGGTCATCACCACGATCGGCAGATGCGGATCCACTGAGGGGACCTGAACCAGCAGATCCAAACCCTCACGCCCGCTGGTCGTATCCCGAGTGTAGTTCAGGTCGGCAACCAGCAAGTCGAATTCGTCCCGTCGAACGGCATCCAAGGCTGCCTGCGGCGACTCGACCATTTCGACCCGCCATCCTTCCGCCTTGAACAGGAGACGCAGCGCCTCGGCAACATCCCGTTGATCGTCGGCAACGAGGATTCGGGGGGAGGGAGTGGCGGCCACCACGCGGGTGTATCGAATTCAGCCTGCCCGGTGCAAGAAACTGCGGATTGAACTTCGGAATCCTGAAAGGCTCTACGCGGCACAAGATCGTAATTCGGTTCGTCGCAAACCCCCGACAATCCCGAGCGGCACATCGACCACCTTCCGGCTACAGCGAGAGTCGAAACACTTGATCCCTCCACTTTGGCAATCTCACCAATTCCTTCATTGGCGTTTTTAGCTTCGAGATCCACCGAAAACACAGCAACGCGAACGCTACAGTCGCTCGGTGTTGCCAGCGGGTGATGCGTTTGCGAGTTATCGCGTATTGGGCAATTTCAGAGGCGAAGAACAGCTTTTCTAACCCGCTACGGATCAGCAGGTTTGAAGTTCGACTCTTCACGGATGCCCCATTTGATCCCAACGAGTTAGAGGGACTCTTCTCCCTCGGATTCGCTCGCCAGTCAGGCGTGGCTGCGGTCTTTGCTACAAATTAGCCCGGCGATTTCGAGCACGGTTCGATGTGGCTTCCTCTTTCAACGGGGGGGCGACGGGCTCCCGATTCGTGGAACTCGACACTCTGCCCGCACGACCACCGGCCGGATTCGACCGTTGGTTCGTCACTCCTTTCGAGAGCTTGATCCCGCTCTAGCCAGGCTTGGTCACTGGGAGGTTGCTTTTGGTTTCGAAGTTCCCTTCTTTCCCACAAATGAGACTGAAACTGCATCGGCGCCGAGCGGCAACGTGATCGACGGTGTCCATAGCGGTCGCGACGAGAGGCCCTCGCAGTCCTTGCTGCAGGGCCGTATCCCGTTAATGAGTGTTCTCGCGTGGACGGGGTTCGTGGCCTTTGTGCTCTGGTGGTTGATGAACGGAAACGACGGGCCCGCGATCTGGGTGTTCCAGGAGCGAGACCTAGCGCAGCCCGGATTCAGCGAGCGGGTCGATGCGATCTTCCGCTCGGATCTCGGCCTGCAGCGCACCTACCCGTGGATTCTGTTTGCACCCTACCTGGCCCTGATGGCGTGGTACTTTCCCCTGGAGCGGGATCGCCTCCGCCGCAATCTGCCGCTGAATGCGGTGGCCTGCTTGGCCTTTGTCTGGGCGTGCCAGGGAATCCATCGCCGCACAACCGTGACGAGTGCGAAGCTGGTGATGGTCTCACCGGGGCACGCCCCGGCTCCGACTGCGCCGCCGTTGGAAAGCGCCGCCCCCTCCACCGGCACCAGTGGATTCCCGCCTGCCGGAGAGGAGAGCCGTATCCAATCGATGAGCCCGCTGCCTGAAACTTTGAGGCGCTCGATCCCTCCGCCCGGTCCGCCACGTCGCTCGCTCAGGGCGACCGTACGTTCCATGATTGTGGACCTGCTGGCCTACGGTGCCGTCGCGGGCTTGGTTCACTCGGTCAATTTCCACCGCCGCCTGCGTGAGCGGGAACGCCGTGCGCTCTTTCTGGAGTCGACTCTGGCCAAGGCGCGCCTCAATACGCTGAAGGCCCAATTGCAGCCCCACTTCCTGTTCAACAGTCTCAACGCAATCGCCTCCCTGCTTCGCCGCGATCCGCGAGTGGCTGAAACGACGTTGGTTGCCTTGAGCGGCATGTTGCGCCTGGCGCTCAGTCAATCGGAGAAGCAGGAGGGCGCCTTCCGCGAGGAATTGGAGTTTGTCGAACGGTACCTGGAGATCCAGCAGGTCCGATTTGGCGACAAGCTGAAGGTGGAACTTCATATTGAGCCGGCGACGCTGGAGTGCCAGGTGCCCACGCTGGTGTTGCAACCGCTGGTGGAGAACGCCATTCGACACGGAATCGAACCGGCCGATAAGCCGGGAACCGTCCGGGTGGGGGCCTTCCGCAGCCAGGGGAGGCTCGTTCTTACGGTGGAGGATGATGGGGTGGGCCTCGACGGCGGCGCGCCTGAGGCCGGTGCGCACGAGGAGCCTGCGGATCTTCTCCCGGGACGCCCGGCGTCCTCGCAGAACTCCAGGGCGTGCGGGGTCTGGGTCGGCGCCGGGACGGGAATTGGTTTGGCCAACCTGAGGGAGCGGCTCCAGGCGCTTTACGGTGCCCGACAATTGCTGCAAGTGCTGCCCCGTGTTACTGGAGGCGTCGTCGTTCGAGTCGAAATTCCGTGGCAACCACGAGCGTCGTCCGAAACCCCTGCACCGTTTGAGCCTTGAGGAGAATCAGCGTCATCCTTGTCGACGATGAGCCGCTCGCGCGGGAGCGGGTCCGTGCCGTTCTCAATGACGAGCCCGATGTGGACGTGATCGCAGAATGTGCGGATGGCGCTCAAGCCGTCAGTGCGACGAGGAAACACCAGCCGGATCTTCTCTTCCTGGATGTGCAGATGCCGCGGCTCAATGGCTTCGAGGTGTTGGAAGCCCTTCGGCCTGGACCGATTCCGATCGTCATCTTCACGACCGCTTTCGATGAGCACGCCATCCGGGCCTTCGAGTTCAACGCGATGGATTACCTGTTGAAGCCCTTCACCGAAGCGCGATTGAAGATGTCGCTGCAGCGGGCTCGTACCCGGTTGGAAGAAGGTTCGCACCCGGTGGATCTCCAACTGAAAGCGCTCCTGAACCAGATCTCCGCACCCGCCGTTGGCGGAGGGCGGATCTGCGTCCGGTCCTCGGAACGAATTCTTTTCCTCAAGCCTGAGGAGATCGATCGGGTCGAAGCGGCGGGC
>JANXMD010000425.1 GCA_025354845.1 Verrucomicrobiota bacterium
GGTCACGGGCATTGTGCGGCATCTCGACGACCAGTGCATCGGGTGTAGCTATTGCGTGATGACCTGTCCCTACGAGGTCCCCAAGTACTCGGCGAAGCGGGGCATCGTGAGGAAGTGTGATCTGTGTCACGGGCGCCTGGCCGAGGGGGAGGCTCCGGCCTGCGTACAGGGGTGTCCGAATCAAGCGATCCGGATTGCGTTGGTCTCGCGTGACTGGGTGCGCCTGGAATTCCGGCCGCCCCAGCAAAAGGGAAAGACGACGCCCTCGTGGCTCCCGGATTCCCCGAATCCACAGCTTACCTTGCCGACGACGCGGTACGTGACACGTCACCCGGAGGTGCAGTTGTTGGCCGCCGATCATGCGGAACCTCGCCTTCAGCCCGCGCATTGGCCCCTCGTTCTGTTGCTCCTCGGAACGCAGGCGGGCATTGGCGGAATGGGCTTCGCCGCGTGGCGTGCAACGACAGATCGACCGAGCGCGGGTGTCCTCGCTGCGGTGTCCTTGGTGTGTTTCGGCATCGGCATGATCGGCAGCGTGGCCCATCTTGGTCAGCCTAGGAAGGCGTGGCGGGTTTGGATGGGATGGCGCACCAGTTGGCTCAGTCGCGAGGCGCTGATCCTGCCGGGGTTTGGCGCGGTGGCTGCGGGATGCGCCGCCTGGTGGCTGGCTCCGAGGGTGTTCCCGACGTTGCCGCTTCCGGTGCTTCCGCCCGCGCTTGCGATGTTTGGACTGGGGTTGACGGGGCTGGCGTCGTTGATTGCCCAAACCGGCGTGTATGCCGCCACGGCGCGCTGGTGCTGGCGTGTGGGTGCCACGTTGCCGCGGTTTGTGGGCACCGCGTTGACTCTGGGTGCGGCGCTGTCGTTGGTGGTTCCGGGTGCCAATCCTCGAAACGCCACAGTGCTGTTGGTGCTGGGGCAATTGGTGAAGCTGGCGTTGGAACTCCGCGCTGCCACGGGCGCGGGCTCCGTTCCTTCCCGGGCTCTGGAGGCGCGCCGTCAGGTGCAGTTGATGACCGAAACCCTGCGTCGCTTCTGGGCCTTGCGATTGATCTTTGGCGGGCTGGCGGGAGTGATGATTCCTGTCGCAGTGGTGCTGGGTGCGGCGTCGCTCTCGCCCACATCGACCGCAATCGTCGCCCTCGGCTGCCTAGCTGGTGAGACCTTGGAGCGCTGGTTGTTCTTCCGAGCCGCCACGCCGAATCGAATGCCGGGAATGCCGTGAACGCCGAGCCCTCTCCATTCTCTTCGTTTCCCGGGCGGCCGGGAAATTCGCTGCTGCGCGAGTGGACCGGCCCCATGACCGCCGACCTCGTTCGGTCGCCCGGGGCCTTCGGGCTCGGACAGGTCCCCGCGCGGCTCAAGCCCGACGCCGTCACCACCGCGGTCTGTGGATTCTGTTCCACCGGATGTGGCCTGAAGCTGCACCTGCAGAACGGCGAAGCGGTAAACGTCACGCCGGATCCGGACTATCCGGTAAACCTCGGCATGGCCTGTCCGAAGGGCTGGGAAGTGCTCGCCCCGCTCGATGCGAGCGATCGTGTCACCACGCCGCTGCTGCGGAATCCGAACTCGGGAAAGCTCGAGCCGGTGAGCTGGGAGATGGCGATGGAGACCTTTGTCGCCCGCATGCGCGACATCCAGGAGCGGCATGGCGCGCACTCGATCGCCTTCCTGAGCACAGGCCAGATGTGCACCGAGGAAATGGCGCTGCTCGGATCGGTTTTCAAATTCGGCATGGGCGGCCTGCACGGCGATTCCAACACCCGCCAATGCATGGCCACCGCGCACGTGGCCTACAAACAGAGCTTCGGATTCGATTCGCCGCCCTATACCTATGCGGATTTTGAGGAATCCGACGTGCTCGTCTTTGTGGGGGCGAATCCATGCATCGCACATCCCATCATGTGGCAGCGCGTGCTGCGGAATCCGCATCACCCCGAGATTCTCGTCCTGGATCCGCGGCGTACCGAGACCGCGGTCAATGCCACGCTCCATCTGCCGCTCGCGCCCAAGTCGGATCTCACCCTGCTCTACGGCATCGCCGCCGCACTCATCGCACGCGGGGCGGTGAAGCACGACTTCGTCCAGGCGCACACCCAGGGTTTCGAAGAGTTCGCAGCGTTTGTGACGCCCTTCACTCCGGAACGCGCCTGCGCGGCGGCGAACCTCGACCGGGCCGTATTTGACCGAGCGGTTGAGGTTATCGCACGGGGAAGGCGGGTCAGCTTCTGGTGGACCATGGGCGTCAACCAAAGCCACGAATCCACGCGGACTGCGCAGGCGTTGATCAACATCGCCCTGATGACCGGCAATATCGGTCGACCGGGAACCGGGGCGAATTCCATTACTGGCCAGTGCAACGCCATGGGGTCGCGTCTGTACGCCAACGCCACCTCGTTGCTGGGTGGACGCGATTTCACCAAGCCGGAGCACCGGGCCCGGGTCGCCGCCGATCTGGGAGTCGAACCCTCGAACATCCCCGATCAACAATCCTGGGCCTACGACCAAATCATTGACGGAATCGACCGGGGCGACATCCGCGGCTTGTGGGTTATCGCGACCAATTCCGCGCATTCGTGGATCGACGCCGGCCGGCTCGATGCGTTGATGGGCAAGCTCGACTTCCTGGTGGTGCAAGACCTGTACGCGACGACCGATACCGCCAAACGGGCCCATCTGATCCTTCCTGCCGCCGGTTGGGGGGAGAAGGAGGGCACGCTGATCAACAGCGAACGCCGTATCGGCCGCGTGAAAAAAGTGCGACGCGCGCCAGGCCAGGCGCTGAGTGATTTCGCCATCTTCCGGCTGGTGGCGGCGGCCTGGGGCTGCGGACCGATGTTTGCGGAGTGGAGTTCGCCCGAGGCGACCTTCCAGGTGCTGAAGCGTCTCAGTGCGGGCCAGCCCTGTGATATCACCGGAATTCGGGACTATGCGCATTTGGACCGTGCTGGGGGCATCCAGTGGCCGTGGTCCAGCGCCGCCGGGGTTGGAGTTGAACCCGCGACGGAACGCCGGCTGTTCGCGGATGGCATCTTTCCCATGCCCGACGGGCGGGCGCGATTCCTGTTCGATCCGCCGCGGCCGGTCTCCGAGCCGACCGATGACGCCTTTCCCTTTGTGCTGCTCACCGGACGCGGCACGTCGGCGCAATGGCACACCAACACCCGCACCTCGAAATCCGAGGTGCTGCGGCGTCTGTATCCGGCGGAGGCCTACGTGGAGCTGAATCCCGAGGATGCGCGCCGACTGGGCATTTCGCCCCATTCCAAGGTGACCGTTTCCACCCGCCGCGGCCGCCTGGAGGTGAATGCGTTCGTCACCCCGACCGTGAATCCGGGGCATCTCTTCCTTCCAATGCACTACGACGGTGTGAATCGGTTGACCGCCGCCTCCTTCGACCCGCATTCCCGCCAACCCAGCTACAAACACTGCGCCGCCGCCTTGGCACGGGTCTGAGTCTCCGGAATCGCAAATCGGAGATGGGAGATGGGTCGAGGAAACGCTCCTGGGGTCCAGTCATCCCGTTTGGAGTCCCGTCTTCAGACGGTCCGCGTTCGCCGCCCGAGCCGCCTGAAGGCGGAACTCCGAACGGGCTGCTAGGCGTGGAGGTTCTTCTGTATTGAGGGGATGGTTTCCCAACGGGTGAAGAGGTTTCGATACAGCCAATATGCACCTCTCCAAGTTGGTCCCGCCTGTTTGGAGTTCCGTCTTCAAATGGCTCAGTGACAATCGCTGCGTCCACACGATCCGCCTTTCGGAGGAGAGGTCGGGACGCCAGCGCCGCGCGTCCCTCTCTTCCAGCTTCCAATTCCCATCTCCACGATCTTCCCGAAGCTCCGCGCCCCTGCGGTTCCAAAAAAGGGGTCCCATTTAGGTGTGGGCAAAGCCTTTGACGCCTCTTCCCCGGACCCCTAGGTTCGGGTTTCCGTATAG
>JANXMD010000783.1 GCA_025354845.1 Verrucomicrobiota bacterium
GCCGCGGCCGTGGCGGCCAAGATCAGGACTCATTCGCCCGTTCGCGGGCTGCGGACTCGCCGCAGTTCGATCCGTCCACTCGAGATCATGCACGCCGGAAGCATTTGCGTCGCGCGGCGGAACAACTGCATGCCGCCGGGATGGATGAGATGGCGGATCACGTGGAGCGAATGGCCCACGGTGGGCCAATGCCGCCTCAACCCGAGGCTCGCAACGAGGGGCGTGAGATGGGTCCGCGTGATGGAGCTGGAAACGGAAATGGACACAATGCGCCGCGAGTGGCGCCGCAGCGGCAGGGTCCGGGGGAGTCCGGTGGACCGGGAGCGGCCTCGCGGCCACAGCGGGGACCGGACGATCGGCCTGGTCGCAACGTTCGGACAGGCGAGGAACGTTCCGAGGGTCAGGGGATGCCGCCGAGGGAGCGCGCCGACGCAGAACGCCTTCGACGCGAACTTGGGGAGATGCGTCAAAAAATGCAGACGCTGGAACGGGATCTCGATCGGTTGAACCAGAATCGGCGCTGAATGCGAGGCGTCGCCCGGTGCAGCAGGCTCCGGCCTCAAGGTGACCTTGTGTGGGCATCTGGGAGGGCGATTTGGCGGTTGGTTGCGGCGATGGTTTTTCCTGGAAACCTCTGGCCAGTCCGGAGGGAACTGAGTCGTTCGTTGATTTTCTCGGATGGTTCGCGAGATAACTCTCCCGATGTCTGATAACACTCAACCGGCGGCGACCGAGATTTTATCTGAAAACCCGCGGCCGGTTGGGAACGCGGAACGGCTAACGCCAGTGGATACCCTGCGTGGCTTCGCGTTGCTGGGAATCCTGCTGATGAACATCGTGGCGTTCGCCTTCTACCACGAGGCGTATGACAACCCGACGTCTGCGGGTGGTGCGAGCGGGATCAATTTGTGGCTCTGGTTTTTCCTTCACGTGGTGGCGGAAGGGAAGATGCGGTGCCTTTTCTCGCTGGTGTTCGGAGCCAGCGCAATCTTGCTGACCTCCCGCCTCGATGGGCGGCCGGACGGTGCGGATATCTACTACCGACGGACCTTGTGGCTGCTCCTGTTCGGCATCGCTCATTCCTTTTTGCTGTGGCAGGGGGAGATTTTGTATCCCTACGCGATTTGCGGCTTCGCATTGTATCCGTTTCGAAAGATGAAGCCGCGTGGACTCATTGCCATCGCGGCGGCTCTCTTTGTGTACTGTGGAGCCTTCTATTCGATTCAGGCCTGGCAGATGCGGAGCAAGATCGACGATGGAAAGGCGGCAGTTGCGAAGGCGGCGCGCGGCGAGAAACTTAGCGAGGAGGACACGGACGCGCGGATCGAATGGGAGAAAATGGTGAAGGATAGAAACCCGAGCGTCGCGGCGCTGGCGAAGGATACCGCGGAGTGGCAGGGGAATCCGTGGCGGGTGATCAAGGCGCGCGGCGACGTCGTACTGAGGTGGTGTTCGATTCCTTGGTACCATGCCTGGAACATGGACATCCTGAGCATGATGCTGCTTGGCATGGCGCTGATGAAACTCGGGATCCTTGGGGGCGGTAAATCCGCGGGATTCTACGGCGTGCTGACGGCGGTTGGTTATGGGGTCGGACTTCCGCTGCACGCGGCGAATGGATGGGCGATCGTGCAATCGAACTTCGATCCGGTGACCCAGGGCTATGCGGGCGCCGTGTACGACGTGGGACGCTTCGCCGTGGCCTGCGGGCATGTCGGAGTCCTGTTGTGGCTCTGCCGCACCGGTAGGCTACGGTGGCTGACCGACCGGTTGGCCGCGGTGGGACAGATGGCCCTGACGAACTATCTCACGCACTCCGTCGTGTGCGCCTTCATCTTCACCGGCTATGGCTTCGGTCTATACGGAAGACTCGAGCGCTACCAAATCTACTACGTCGTGCTGGGGCTTTGGATCTTTCAACTGATCGTCAGCCCGATTTGGCTTCAGCGATTCCGCTTCGGTCCCGCCGAGTGGTGCTGGCGTTCACTGACCTATTGGAAGAAGCAGCCAATGCGGCTGGGGTAGCGAGGCCCCAGACGCCGGGCACTTCCCTGGCGGCGAAAGGTTCGAGTGGCAGCGAAACTGGGACCTGTTGCCCTGGGCGAAGTCGTGGATATTGATGGAATCGATGAACGCCTCAGCCCATATCGAATCACGTCGCGCGCCGGATTCGCGACAAGGCTGCTGCCGTGGAATTCAAGTGGATCCGGTCGCTCGTTGTTGCTTCCGACTTCGCCGTCCCGGTCCATGCCGCGGCTGAGGCGCCCGCTCTGAACTACCTTTTGGAGAAATTGGGTGCTTGGGCGATTGTCACGAACGCACCGCCGCCACTCAGGCCCGGCCCGGCCTTTGTGCTCCCCAGCAATCCCCGGCGGAATATGTGTGCGCGCGCGTTCGGCACGCGTTGCCCTCCCTCCGGCTACCGGACCGCGCGGAGCGCCTCGCGGCTGATGAAGCCGGTGGAGATCAAGCGCCAGGGCGATCAGTTGGCCCTATCGCTGCGGCGTTCTTCGCTGCCCGGAGCGATCCTAAAGCCCTGCGAATGGAGGGAATGGTCTCGACCGATTCAATCAATGTCCACGCCCAGACCCTCTTGGAGGCGGCAATCATGCCACAATTCTGGCGCCCCAAATAGTGCCGCTGGGCTCCCGGTAAAGGCCGTTCGTTGGCGCGCTACACACCAACGTTTCCAGCATTACCGCACAACCGCGGAGGCGTGGAAGCGTGGAAGCGGTGGCATCACACAGGATTGCCTCCGGTCCGCCGCCACGCTTCATAACATGGTGGACCACTCCCGTGGATTTAATCCCAAGTGCCTGGGCTACACCAAGCGGCTTCATTCAAGGGCAACCGCGCGAACCTTTTGATGTTCCCAATATAAACCCTTCATTCCGCAAATAACGGTGAGACGGACCACTATGGACGACTAACTTATTGAGACTCGCATAATGCCTCAAAGTGAGTTTGTGTGGGTAGGA
>JANXMD010000440.1 GCA_025354845.1 Verrucomicrobiota bacterium
GTTCGACGCCACCGCTACCGCGACGGGCAACGCGTTTGATCCCACCCTCAGAAAGTTGAGATCTCGGGGGTGTCATTTCCACGGGCACGTGATGAGTCTTCCCACCCCCGCCCCGGGGTATCCGTCTCAATTGCCGCCAACTACTGAGTGGCGGGCCGGAAGTTCCGACAGATTCCGACAACGGAACGGTAAAACGGTGCGCGACGAAGGCGTTTCATCCTAATTCGGAAAAGACCGCTTTCAGGCAGTATTTACGCCCTTTTCGTGCACGTTTAAGTCGTTGTCACGAAATCGCTGGCATGGATTTGTAAGCCGTCGGTCGTCGGTTCAATCCCGACAGCTGGCTCCAGTTTCTCCGCCTCCGTCGTCTTCTTCCGGTCGAGCTTCGGATTCCCGCCTCAGCAACGGTTCCGCGAAACGCGCTTCAGACTTCGCGAGCCCTCGTGAAAACCATGAGTAACGCCCGAAGGACCCGGTGGGAATCTCAGCGTCCCAGGTCGACGGCGTTTTTACCCAACGCGGGTCCGGCAAGAGGTTGCCTGCGACCCGGATTTCGAGGACCATCCCAGGCGTCGCTGCGGTGGCCGTTCGCATGGTCCAAGGTACGAACCTCGTTATGAATTCCCCTCTTTCCCCGGCGCCTTCCATGCACGCGGCTCCGGTTCGATCAAACCGTTTGGCGCCACGGCGGCTGTTGCTCGAAAGTCTGATGCGGTTCGACACCCTGTCGTTCGTCGCCGCGGGTCTTTCCGTGGCGGGGATGGCGACGATCGGCCCCCTGTGGACCTTGCTGATGGGCGGAGGGATTTGGATGGCAACGATCGGATACCGCCGGCAGCAGCACGCCCTGCATGCATTTCGGCATCGATTGTCCCCAGAGGCGCGACGTCAGCGAATGCTGGGAGTCTGGCGTGGCTACATCTGCTTTCTGGGGCTGTCGTCGTTGATGCTTTTCAAGGATTTCGCGCCAGGGCTGCTGTTGTGGCTGGTCTTCGCTATCGCGGGATTGTGCTGCTTGGCTGCCGTCGCCGCCGACATGCAGCGCGGCGGACGACTAACTCAGTTGCCGAGGTCTGTAGTCGGGGTTGGCTGATCCGTTGAAAACGCAACGATCTCGATGCGAAACCGGGCAGCGGGGCCGTTGATGGAATCCATGAACTCAAACCCTTCGGTGGTACCGACGAGGCCAATCCCATTGCGCCTGTGGCCGGGAATTCTGGTTGCGGTCGCCATGGTGGCGCTCCGGGTTCTCCTGCATTGGCTCGACCCCGGCAATGGGGGCATCGGGATCCTCGGCGGTATCCTCGGAACGGTTCTCATCCTCATATGGTGGCTGTTCTTCAGCCGCGCAGGGTGGAGGGCTCGACTTGGCGTCCTCCTCCTGATGGGCGCCCTGCTCGCGGCCACCTCCCGATTGGTTCATCCGTCGATTTCCAACGGCATGATGGGAATGCTGCTTCCGATTTATGCGATGCCCGTGATGTGTCTGGCGTTGGTCATTTGGGCATCCACCACACGACGACTCACGAATGCAGGTCGCCGGGGCTCCCTGGCGGCGGCCTTTCTGGTGGTTTGTTGCGGTTTCCTGATCCTGCGGACCGACGGCATCAGCGGCGATGCCGTTTCCAATTTCCGGCTTCGTTGGACGCCAAGCGCCGAGGATCAACTCCTCTCCAACTCGGACGCCATGGTCAGCGCCATCGTGTCGAACGCACCCATCTCCGAGGTGCGATCCGGAAATGAAGCGTCCGGATCGCCTCGCGAATGGCCCGGCTTCCGTGGGGCGGAACGAAACGGAGTGGTTCGCGGTGTTCGACTGTCCACGAACTGGAGCGTCTCGCCTCCGGTGGTGGTCTGGCGCCGACCAGTGGGTCCTGGTTGGTCGTCGTTCGCGGTACATGGGAACTTGCTCTACACGCAGGAGCAACGCGGGACCAATGAGGTGGTGGCCTGCTATCGGGTGAGCACCGGGGAACCAGTCTGGCAGCACGCCGACGAGACCCGATTTTGGGAATCGAACGCAGGAGCCGGCCCCCGGGGCACGCCCACGTTCGCAGGTGGGAGACTCTACACCTTCGGAGCGACCGGCATTCTCAATGCGCTCGACGCCATCACGGGGACCTTGATTTGGAGCTGTCGTCCCACAGCGGATACCGACGCCAAGGTCCCGGAATGGGGATTCGCGAGTTCACCCCTTTTGATTGCCGGTAGCGTGGTCGTGGCGACGGGGAGCAGGTTGGCAGCGTATGAGAGCGCTACAGGCTGGCGGCGATGGCGCGGCCCCACCGGCGGTGGAGGAGGCTATGGATCTCCCCATCTTCTCGTGATCGATGGCAGGGAGCAGATTGCCTTTCAAAGCGGAACCGGAGTGATCGGTGTCTCGCCGTCGGACGGCTCCGTTCTGTGGCGATATGCGTGGAAGAATGATGGAATCCTTTAATCGTTTGTTTTGGGTGGCGGCGATATCCTCATCGGCAGCGGTTCCGGAATTGGCGGATCAGGAGTTGGGGTGCGTCAACTCAATGTCTCCCAGGACACAGCGACCGGCTCCTGGAGGGTTCAGGAACGGTGGACCACGACCGGGTTGAAACCGTACTTCAGTGATGTCGTGGCGGACAAAGACTTCGCCTACGGACTCGATGGCGGGTTTCTCGCCTGCATTTCACTGAAGGATGGAAAGCGTCAATGGAAGGACGGACGCTATGGAAATGGTCAACTGATCCTCATTGAGGAATCACAACTGCTGCTGGTGGTGTCGGAGCGGGGCGACTTGGTGTTAGTGGACGCTTCCGGAAGGCAATTCACGGAAATCGGCCAATTTCACGCAGTCCAGGGAAAGACTTGGAATCATCCGGTCCTGGTTGGTGACCTGCTCTTGGTCCGGAATAGTGAGGAAATGGCGGCAGTGAAACTCCCGACCCTGCCGCGATAGCCGCGGGTTTCTCGAGCGGATCAAGCCGGTTTCGGTCGAAACGGGTTGCGGGCGGTTGGCGCTACGGAGAGGGGTAAGAGTCGAAAGTCGAAAGTCGAAGGTCCATGAGTGATCCACGCTCGAGTCGGTTCAGCGATAGCCTTTCCTCGGAATGGAGCCGTCGCCGATGGCTTTGCCGGTTTGCCCGGATGGCGGCAGTCGCCGCGTCGAGCGCCGGGGGCGCTGGGTGCCTACTTCAACACGGCACCCCGTCGACGCCGGAACGGATTTCACTTACCCCGGTACCCGGCACGGTTATCACCCATAGTCCGGCGGCGTCGGGACTGTTCATCGGATCACCCTCGATCGCGGTGTTGCCGGATGGAGACTATGTCGCTTCCCATGATTTTTTCGGGCCGAATTCCAATGAACACGTGAAAGCACGTTCGCGCGTCTTCCGATCGGGTGATCGTGGCCGGAGCTGGCGACTCGTTGCCGAAATTGATGGGGCGTTCTGGTCGTCGTTATTCGTCCACCGCGGCGCGTTGTACTTGCTGGGACCCGATCGACATCACGGAAGAATCCTCATCCGACGGTCTCGTGATGGCGGTGTGAGCTGGACTGATCCGGTCGACGGGCACTCAGGCGTGCTGCGTCCCGAGGCGGAGTTCCACTGCGCACCCATGCCGGTGGTGGAACATGCCGGGAGATTATGGCGCGCCTTTGAATGGCGTCACCCGCCCGAAGCCTGGGGCGTCAACTACCGCGCCGGCGTGTTGTCGGTGCCCGTCGATGCCGATCTGCTGGACGCGACGCAGTGGACCTCGAGCGAGTTTCTCGCAAGCGATCGTTCCTGGAATCACGGAGACATGGGTGCTTGGTTGGAAGGCAATGTGGTGGCCGGTCCTGACGGCACGCTGTGGGATCTGTTGCGCGTGGACACCCGAGGGCTTCCGGAAAAAGGAGCGCTCGTCCGCATCGGTTCCGACGGACGAACCATGACCTTTGATCCGGCCACGGGTTTCGTGGAGTTGCCCGGTGCCGCCAAGAAGTTCGCGGTACGACAGGATCCGCGGAACGGCACCTATTGGACGCTCGCGAGCGTGGTCGCTCCCGGTTGGGAATCCGTCGGTAAACCCGCCACGATCCGAAACACTCTCGCCCTGCTCCATGGTGACGATCTTCGCCGATGGGAACTGCGAACCTACCTGCTTCACTACCCGGACCAGCTGCGACACGGATTCCAATACGTGGACTGGCAGTTCGACGGCGACGACCTGATCGCCGCCTGCAGGACCGCCTTCGACGACACCTTCGGCGGTGCCCACAACGCGCACGACGCGAACTACCTCACTTTTCATCGGATCCGGAGTTTTCGTTCACTGGGTCCTCGTGATTCCGTTCCCCTCACCCGTCCCGCCTCTGCTTCCAGTTGAGTGAGACCGACTCGGGGTCTCGATCTCCTACCGCTCACCAATCACTTGCCATTTGAATCGCGCGGCCCGGAGAGCCCACACTTCGCTCCGGATGACGGACCACTGCCACACGATCTCGCCCCCCTCCCTCGGCGCGAACCTCTAACCATGTTCACCAAAGGCCAGCGCGTCGTCTGCATCAACGACACCTTCGACGCCATTACCCGGATCGCCTTCCAGAACCTGCCGGTGAAAGGGCAGATCTACACCATCCGCGCCCTGTACGTGGGCCGCGGGAAGCTTCTACCGGGTTCTCCCGGGGAGACCGACGGGGAAATCGGCGTGCTGCTCGAAGAGATTCGCAATCAGGACCACGAAGCCCGCTTCTCCAAGCACGGCTTCGAGCCCGGATTCAGCAGCGAACGCTTCGCCCCGGTCCATGCCGAGGCCAAGACCGAGGAACTTGTCGCGCACGAGCCCGCCACGGCGGGGGGGTGAAGTCGAAAGTCGAAAGTCGAAGGTCCAGGTCAGGGGACTGGGATGATTCGGACGAAGCGTGCGCTGCCGGTGGGGGCGTTGGTTCGGGTGATCGTGATGATGTCGAACGGCTGAGCCACGTCGGTGCCTGGATCATCGACGAATGCCTGACGCAGATCGCTGGTGCTCTGTTGGCGGTAGTTGAATCCGCGTCGAGTCGCAAACGTTGTTTCCGTCCGACCGTCAGCCGCAAGCCGCCGCACCGCGACGTCCACCGAAGCGGCCGTTCCGTTCCAGTATTTTTGAACGAGGTCCCAAACGCCCTTTCCCGCTGCGGATCCGGCACGGCGTCCGCCGAAGTCGTCCACGGGCGGATGAATTCCCCCCCAGATCCGCGAAAGTCCGGCCTGATCCGCCGCGTCGTAGTACGTGGCCCATTGCAACTGGACGGCCTTGCTCGGGCCCTTCTCGAATCCAAGCCCGGTGTCGGCCGGCGAAGAGTACGTGGCCAATCCTCCGGGAAAAAACGGACTCCCGGTAATCGCCGTGAGGACTTCTGCAGCCGAACGGCTGAAGGAGCTATGGCCGGAAACATATCCCGGAAATGCCGGGGTAACGAAGTTGGTCCGTTGGTAGGTGGTCCAGTTCCCGGGATACATCCACTTCACCCCCTGGTGGGTGGACTTGGGATCCGCCGGCTGCCCGGGCCAGCCGAGGACGGCAACCCGGCCCGCCTGCAGACCGGCGTGGCGTCCCGAGGTGATCGTTTGCGCGGTCACCAGTTCGATCACTCCCGGAACGAGCGGCAGGCCGTTGGTGTGATACGAGGGCGCCTTGGAATCGCTCGATTGGCCCAAGGTTCCCATGTAGCGGATCGCCGAGATCGGGCGCCATCCGTCGTAGTATCGCTTCAACGACCACGCCGCGCAGGCAGCGTCGTGAACCGCGGCATTCACGGCGAAATAGACCTTCACGTCCCATTCGAGGTCCTCCACGACGGGACCGACGCCCCCAATTCGCTTTTCGAATCCTGAATAGTCCGCCACGCCGTTGGCCAGCACGTTCCAGTGTCCCGGCGGGGTTTCCGAGCTCGGTCCATCCGCCCAGAACTCGGCAAGCACACGTGTGTAGTCGCCGCGAAGAACGACATTGGGCGCGTAGGGTTGACCGGTGATGGGATTCACCGAATGGCCGTGTCCATCGCTCGTCCCGAGCGTGTTGTTGCCGAACGCACCGGGCGAAATGTCGATAGTCGCCCCGTCATCGGGCGAGAGCTCGCTACCGGCGCGAAGCACCGCGACGACGTTGGTGCGGAATTCCGCGTCGCCCTGCCCTCCCAGGTGCGGTGGCGGACCCGGATCAATCCAGGGCTTGGTCGAATCCGTCCGAGCCAGCGCGAAGGCCCGGACGCCCAGCCACTGGGCGCCAAGATACCCTTGGATCGGGCCCTGCGGAAATCCGTTCTGGTCCACCGCGTTGACAATCTGCAGGCGCTGCCAGTGGTTGATGTCCACCACGGTGTTGCCATTGCCGTCATCAATTCCGTAAAGGGCGGTGGCGAGCGGCGGGTTGAGGAAGACATAGCCGCCCTGACCCGCGGGATAATCTGGATAGGCCACCGGAGTTGCCGCCGTCGGATAAGGCACGCCGTTGGTCTGCCGTGAGCCATCGTTGGAGAACCACGCCGAGACCGCGTCGTAGATCGAATTCCCCACACCCGCCGGCGTAGACAGGTCGCGGGAATTGTTGGCGAGATCGTACCCCAGCGCGGTCATCTGGGCATCGTCGGCGGTCAGGGTTGTGGCCGCCGTCTTGGAAAACGCATGGCGTTCCTTGAGGAGACGATAGGCCGCGTAGCTGATAGCTTCACGCCGCGCCGCGGCGACGTCCGGGGCCGTATGCTTGCCGCGATACACGTAGCCAATCGCATTCGGATCGTAGGCCGCCCAGGCGTCGTACATGCAGACGGAAAGGCTGAACAGGTTCCGCGCTTGCGCAGGTGGGTGGGGGGTATCGACCCGAATCGCCGCCAATGCCCGTTCATCCCAGACCCGGGCGATGCTCTGCGTGCCGGCGCGCAGGTCGCCGCTGACCGCAAGCGCCATCATCGAAAGAACCGAGAACCGAAGGGATGCCGGCCGCCAGCGCAGAGCAGTAACGCGGATCCGCGGCAATCGACACCAACGAGGCAGGAGATTCATAAGCAGGAGGCCGGGGACAAAGGGAGATGGAACGTGCGTCTGACTTGAGTGCTGAATCTCCGGATGGTGCGTCACTCCACCAAGTCGCAATGCAAGATTGGGGCTTTCCGACGTCTGAATGCCGCGAACCGCACGATTCATGGGGCGAGTCGCGATCCCTGACCGGAGCGTTTGCAGTCAGAAAGGACCAAACGCCACGTTCTTTCACGTCCCGGTCCCAGCAAGAGCGGCAGAGGACTGCCGCACTCCAGGACCTTGCGGAGTCCATTGGCTTGCGGTGCTTTGCATCCAGTTGTGGATGAGCGCGGCAGCGTCCTGGAGTGCGCGAGTCCTCTCGCGCTCTCGGCTCGCGAACCCCAGTGCGGGACCAAATGCCGCGTCCTTTCACGCCTCGTTTCCAGCGAGAGCGGCAGAGGACTGCCGCACTCCAAGACCTTGCGGAGTCCATCGGCTTGCGGTGCTTTGCATCCAGTTGTGGATGAGCGCGAGTCCTCTCGCGTAGAATCTCCCATCATTCGTTAGCCGGTCAGCCATTCCCAAAGGATGAACGTGCCCACTTGAACGACCGCTTCGACAACTTGGGTTTCCGAAGTGCCGCTGCTCATGGGTTCGATCAGGGACGCGGTCCGCGCCGCCTCCAGGAGACGACGTTCCGAAGCCAGATCGGCATGCTCGCGGGCCCGCGCCCATTGCAATCCACCGCCTTGAATGAAGCGTACCGTACGCTGGAGTTCATCGACGTCGAACCAGGTGCCGTGGGCGCGGCAGACGTCGACGATCACCCCGGAACACCGGGCGTAGTTCACCCGCGTCATTGGTTCCTGGCATAGGACACACGGGCGATAGCAAACCGGGGCAAACACGGTCGAGGTCGCAGTGACGCCGGCAGTCGGCGCGCCCGAGAGGATGACGGCCTGCTGATCGGCATCGCGGGCCAGGCGCTCCAGGGTCGCCGGATCGAGCCAGACTCCGAGGCACTTCGGACATTCGTGGAGCCGAGTGGCGCCGAGCGTTCCCTGATGCAACCGGTCTTTGCATCCGGGACACTTGAACTTCGACTCATCGGCTTCCCAGCTCACCGCCGATGCGCCGCATTGGGGACAATACCGGCTGTCGGAAAACATCATTCCGAAGCAACTGGGACAAGAACGGGTCTGCAGCCGCGCGCCACAGTGACCACAGTTGGGATCCGCCCCGGCCACCGCCGCGCCGCAACTGTGACACTGGAGCGTCTGCGCATTCATAGTCCTTGGGGTGTACCGATGGTGCCGTGCGGTGACCATTCCAACCGGGGCCTGTTCTTTCCACTGTCCTTCCTCCGACACGAAACCCGTGCGTTGTCCGCTGCTCCATCGGACCGCGGGAACGCGGAACTCCGAACGGGTGTTTTGAGCTTCCTTCTTCGGCGATCTCTTGACCGCCATCGATGTGTTGCGTCGGGCCGTCCGCCTCGTTCCCTCGGCGGCTACGAAGGGTAACGACAGCTCGCAGGGGTCGACTTCACGCTCGAAAAGCCTCCCCATTTTAGAGAGTGCAATGGGGCGCGTCTTGTGGCGCAGTCGGAAGCGAAATGTCCCACCCGGTATCCATCGCCCGGCGACGTGCCTTCACGTTAATTGAATTGTTGGTGGTCATTGCGATCATCGCAATCCTCGCCGGGCTGCTGCTGCCGGCGTTGAGCAGCGCCAAGCAGCAGGCCCAGCGTGTCCAGTGTCTGAACAATCAGAAGCAGCTCGGCCTTACCTCGCTGCTCTACGCCGGGGATTCTGCCGATGGACTGGTCACCAACGGCGAGGTCGATACCGCCGGCGGAACCGGCTCGAAACTCTGGGTGCTCGGCGGCTATCACAACTTCGTCAACGCCTTCACCAACGTCAGCTATCTCATCGACCGTCGCTACGCCGCGTTTGCCCCGTACATTCAGTCGCGCGGGATCTATAAATGTCCCTCAGACCGGACGACGTACATCATCAGCCGGGGCAGGCCGGAGCCGCAGGTGCGGAGCTATGCGATGAACCTCTATCTCGGGCCGAACGCGGACATGCAGGATCGCCTCTCCACGCGGTATCGATCGTTCCGCAAGCTCGACCAGATTCCCTCGCCGGTGAACATGTTTCAATTTCAGGATCTCACGCCTCAGAGCCTGTGCACGCCGGCCTTCGTGGTGCTGATGCCAGGGAATGCGAACGACCAGTTCTTTCACCTGCCCGCGACGCACCACAACAACGGAGGCGTGGTTGGATTCAGCGACGGTCACGCCGAGGCCCACCGATGGATGGACGCTCGAACGTTCAAGAAGGCCACCCTGGGACAACGCATCGACCACAATCTAACCGTCCCGAACAGCCGAGATTTGAAGTGGATTCAGGAGCGGACGACGGTGTTGAAGTAGTCGATGGGGCGCCCGCTCCGCGCCGATTCAAGTTTCCTCGGACTCTTCCGAGCCCATAGCTTACCACTGATGAACTCCACCCACTCGGAAATGAGGATACGCCCGTGGATGCGGCGGTTTGTTGCGATCGGAATGAATGGATTTTGCATCGGGTTCGGCCCGATGAGAACTGCCGCCGCCGATCCTGTGGTGACGGTAAGCGTCGAGACACCCTCCCCCGCATCGCCAATCGGCAAGCCGGCTCCTGAGATTCGTGTCGCGGAATGGCTGAAGGGAACGCCACTCGATCATTTTGAGAAGGGGCGGATCTATGTCGTCGATTTCTGGGCCACTTGGTGCGGCCCGTGTCGGGCGGCGATTCCCCATCTGACCCGGCTGGCGAAGAAGCATCCGGGGGAGATCGAGGTAATCGGCGTCAGCATTTCCGAGACGCAGGAGACTCCGGAGGACCGCGAGTACATCGGGCGAGTGCGGGCGTTTGTTCGGAAGATGGGGGATCAGATGGACTATCGCGTGGCGGTGGATCGACCGGATCGCTTTATGCACTCGACCTGGTTCAAGCCGGCCGGAACGGGCGGCATTCCGACGGCGTACATCATCGATCGCGAGGGACGTGTGGCGTGGGTCGGGATCGGATCGCCGGAAGACGTGGAACGCATCGTGGAGCAAGTCCGAGCCGGCACCTTCGACATGGCGAAGGAAACGGAACGGCAGCGACAACTGGAAGCGGACGCACTGACGCGCAGCGCCGCGGACCGGGCCGCAGCGGCATCGA
>JANXMD010000466.1 GCA_025354845.1 Verrucomicrobiota bacterium
TGTCACGCTTCACAGGTTCGCTGAACGTGATCGTGAGGCCGTTTTCATGGGCGTGCCAGGCCACCGGCAACGCGGCGGTCCGGCCTGTCCAGCGCACGCGTTGCAGACACCCGTCCTTGAGGGCACTGGTCTGCCAACCGGTGCTGCCCGCGATCCAGAGCGAGCCATCGCGAGAATCGAAGGTGCCGCGGTTCGGGCCGCTCAGGAACTTCACGGGCAGCGGAATCACGGCCCCTTGGGTGTTGTCACCGACCTTGTCCCGCAGCACCGCCATCAGCGTCGCGCGTCCCCAGAGTAGATGCAGGGCATGACCTCCGAGCGGGCCCCATTGATCCTTGGGAAGCCACACCTGGCCGCCCGAAGAATTGTCCACGCCGTGCGGTATCCAGCACAGCACCGGGTCGTAGCCCAGCGGGCGCTCGGCTGTGACCCGCGGTCCGCCATAGCCGTAGTAACCGCCGGGACGGATCTCGTGGATTACTGACGACGGCGTCCAGTTCCCCTGCTGCGGTGAGACGGTGAGGATGGATCCATCCGCGTTCACTCCCATACCGTTGGGATTGCGAAATCCGGTCGCGAGCGTTTCTTGGGAGGCTCCGTCGGCGGCGACGCGGTGCGCTCCCACGGGATCCACGAAATAGAACCGACCCGCGGAATCGACTTCCAGTGAAGTCACGTAGTCGTGTCCGCCAGTCGAAGTCTGAATGCCGTCGAAGAAGCTGTCATAGGCGTCGGCTTCCCCGTCGCCGTTTTCGTCGCGCAGGCGCGTGATGCGGTCGCGGCCGAGGACAAACACCTCGCCGTTCCGCACCTTGAGACCCAGCGGCTGGTAGAGGCCGGTGGCGAACCGTTTCCAGTGAAGGGTTCCCAGGGTCGCGTCGATTCCAGTGACCCGCCAAACGTCGCCGTGAATGGTGGAGAGGAACACCGCGCCGTCGGGAGTGCGATCGACGCCAGAGCCAAACAGCAACGCATGCCACGGGTTGTCGAAGGGCAGGGGGAGGGTGTCCACGGCGAGGATGTCGGTGTCGGCGCCGCGGGTTCCGTGGGTGGTCAATTCGGGCAGCCAGCGGGCCGGGCCCGGTTTGGCCAGGGCGTCGAGGTCGATGGCAGGGACTTCAGCTTCCCAACGGAGGAACGCCGCCAATTGCTCCGGCTTTCCCTGCCACTCCACGACGCGCCAGCGCGTGGTGGCGGACGAAGCGGTGCACTCCACGCGATTTCCATCGGTGTCCACGTCCACATTGACACCCACGCGTCCACGAAGCGACGTGGCCTGCACGACTCCGGCGTTGGTGAGCACGGTGAGCACCTGGTGCGAATCGGGCGTGGCGTCGTTGGCGTTCACCGAGATGTTCTGCCCCGCGCCGGGGTTGGCGAACCGGAATTCCAGAGATTTGTTGTGAGGCGCAATTTCGAGATCGCGGGTAAACGCCACGCCGCCCGCGACGGCGTGGGCCCAGGGAGATTCAACAATGCGGATGCCCTCGACTTTGGATTCCATTCGGACCCGGTTGCCGTTCACGCGAAAACCGATCCAATGGACGTTCGAGCTGATCCAGCCCAATCCGGGGCGGGAGGAGAACGCGATCGGCCCGGCCGGCTGTGGCGGACGCATCAGGCCGAAGCGTGCGGAATCGACCTTGAGGAAGTCGCCGCGCCACGCCAAGTGCAGCAGGCCGGTTGCGGTGTCGTAGGCCATGCCGCCCAAACCGCCGTCGCCGACGCGAATAGAGAGTCCCTTGGCCAGGGTCTTGCCAGGCAGGGGCACCGCGGAGGCGAGGAAGGGGCCAAGCTCGGTCTGTTGCCAGCGGTTGTCGATCCAGTCGGCTTCTCCCTGGCTGCCGGGTTCACGACCCGAAACGGCCGGCTCTCCGGCGGCGCGGGCTGGGGCGTCAATCTGAGGGCGGAGCTTGTCGAGGCCGGCCAGCTCCTTCTTCAGCTTCACTTCTGCGTCTTCGTCCACGTGACCCAGAATCCCGATGGGTCCTTTCCAGCCACTCGAACGGACGGTGCGAATCATCGCCAGCTCCGAAGTCCCGGTGCCGAGCGGGAGGATCAGTTTTCCGGTTTTGTCGCCATTGGGAACCATGCCGTTGAGGTTTAAGGCAAGCAGGTGGGGTTGCATGAGACGCAACACCTGGGCGAAGTCGCCGATGTGGTCATGGGCATGATGAAAGTTGTACACGATCCCCACATTGGAATGACCGGCGGCCTTGAGGCGGCGGATTAGTTCCACCTGGTTCGCCGGCTCGCCGAACCACCCGTTGTGATTGTACAGCGCCACGGTGCTGCCCAACTCGCGTGCGGCGGAACAAATTGGGCCCAGGACCTTCAGGGAATCGGTCATCGCCAGGTCGAGCTTGGCGGGATCGGTCTCCGGTCCGGGAAACATCGACACCCACAGTTGCGGGCTGAGGTGGTGGCGCTTGAGGCAGTCGAGGATGGCCTGCGACTCCGCATTCATCACGGCCGGGAACCACCAGGCGGTGAGCTCAATATGATGCCGTTGCAAGGCCTCGATCTCGGCATCGAACGTCGGCACGTGTTCGGACCGCCAGTCATACGCGAGGCGATGAATCCCAAGCCGCTCCAGCATCTGGGCGCGTTCCTCGGGGCCGCGCTTCTTGGCGTCGAAGGGAACGATGCACCAGGCCACAAGATTGGTGCGGTCCAGAATGTCCGCCGCGAGCCGGGAGGCCGGGGCGAGGAGGAGCGCCGCGAGAAGGCAGAGAACGCCGAGACGGCGCCCGCGAAACGTGGGATTCACGCGGAGATGACGCGTGAACTCGGCGCGCCGTTCAACTGGGAAACAAAACTTCCGCCGCGGACCCGAAGGCCGATGCGGCGGAAGTCCTGGGGAACATTCGCCTACTTCTTGGCCGGGCCTTCCACGCTGGTGGCGAGGTAGGCGAGGACGGCCGCGAGATCGGCCTCGCCGATCGATTCGAGTCCGACCGGCATGATGGACTGATTCGATGAGTCGAGGCTGGCGATGTCGCGGCGTTGAACGACGTGCTTTTGCCCGCCGAGATCGAGCAGCTCCACGCTGGTCTGGGTTTCTGCGTCGAGGCGGCCGGCGAAGGTATCCCCGGATTTGGTGGTCAGGTTCCACAGGCGGTAGTTCGCCTCCACCGAGCGGTTCGGATCGAGGATCTCCATGAGAATGTCCTCCTTTGGTCGCGCACCGATGCCGGTGAGCTCGGGTCCGATGGAAGCGCCGGCGCCGTTGAAGCGGTGGCAGACCGCGCAGTTCTTGGTGAACACTTCGCGACCCTGTTCCGCACTGGCGGCAAGCTTGGCGGCGGGAAGGAACTTCTTCACCACCTCCTGGCGGTCGGCCGAGATCGGCCCGCCGCCGGTAGCGAGCTCACGGGCGCGGGACGCCACCTGGGTGTTGCCGCTGGAGCGCAACTGCTGCCAGTGCTCAGGTCCAAGATCATTGCGGAGAACGGCGCCATTGGCCACGGCCTCGAGCAACGATCCGGCCCAGTCCCCGCGTCGCACCAGGAGCGCGAGCGCCACTCGCTTTTGATTGGGTGTGAGTCTCGCCCAAAGTCCGAGGAGCTCGCCGGCGGTGGCCGGATTGCGACTCTCGGAGAGCGAGTCGATGCAGCCAATGGCGAGCGCCGGGGCAATTTGAGGGGTGATTTGCTCGAGAATCCTCTTCACCGAGGCCGGTTGATCGGCGAGTCGCACCAAGCTTCGTGCCGCCGAAAGGCGGGCGCCGTCTTCCAGAGTCGCATTGGCCACCTGGCCGCGAAGATTGGTTACCGCCTCAGCTAGCTGGGCACCGAACTCCGGCAGCGCGCCCCACTTCTGAGCCAGCACCAGGAAGCGATCCCGGGCGTTGGGGGCAAAGTTTTGGAGCGCGGTATTTAGCTGTTCCTTCGCGTCGCTGTTGGGGCTGAACCGGCGCCCTTCCGGCCAGCCGGCGGCAAGCCCTTCCAGCACCGCCGAGCTGAGGCCGACCGGCGCGGGCGCAAGTCCGGCCACCACCTGGGTGATGGATTCGGGCGCGGCGGACGCGTAGTGACGTGCGACGACGCGCGCGGCCTCAAAGGCGGGGGGCGGGACCGAGGAGGGTTCCGAGAGCAGCGCCTGACCGAAGGACGCCAGGTGATGCGTCGCCGCGGCTGTCAGTGCCTCGCGAAGCCAGCGATCACTCGCGTTGGAGGTCTCGCGCAAGGCAGCGGCGATGGCGGAACCCACGGCTTCATTTTGCTCGAGTTCTGCAAATGCTAAATAGGCGGCGAGGCGCACCTGCGCGTCTGGATCGCGGGCCACGCCGGAATCAAGCAACGCCGCGGCGGCATCGCCATCCCGGGGCAGGACGCCGATAGCGGCACGGCGTACCGCGGCACTCGGATGCCGCAGAGCGGGGACTGCTGACTCTCCGATCGCATGCAGACCGTGCAACGTCCACAACGCGTGGACCGCGCCGAGGTTCAGTCCGAGGGTGTCGATCGAAGTATCTCGGGCCAATGCGCGCAGGGCGGGGACGGCATCAGATCCACCGCGTTGCAGCAGGAGACGCTGGGCGTGCAGGCGCCAGAGTTGGTTGTCGGACTTCAGCGCCGCCACCAGCCCTGCGGTGTCGGCATTGTCGAGGCGCCCGGCGGGGGTCTTGGTCGACGCGGTGGCCTCGACGCGGTAGATGCGTCCGTGGCGCTTGTCGCGGAGCTGGGTCTCGTAGGCGTTGCCACGGCCGTTCTTGAAGCCGGCGGGCACCGGGTTGTGCTGGACGATATAGTTGTACCAGTCGATGACCCATACCGCCCCGTCGGGACCGACTTCGGCCACAATCGGCGCGGTCCATTCGTCATCGCTGGCGAGGAAACTACCGAGGTTCACCGCCTTGTAGTCGGCGCCGCTCGAATCGATGCGGAACCAGCCGACCACATGTCCGGTGGGCTCGGCCACGAAGGCGATTCGATTCCAGAACTCCTTGGGAAAGGCGCGCGCGGTGTACAGCGCGTGACCGGCGCCCGCGGTGTACATGCCGTGTTGATCGACCTGGCGTACCTTTTCGGTGATCGGGTAGATCGCCTGTGAATCGGCGATGGTTTCCATGCGGGCCGCGCTCCAGCCCTGGACAGCCTCGTAGAACCGGTTTGGGATTGGCATATACCAGCTCGCGTTCCGATTCGCCGTGGAGCCGAGCACGGTTCCGTCTTCAGTCAGACCGAGACCCCAGGTGTTGTTGTTGCTGGAACGCAGGAACTCCATGGCCGAGCCGTCCGGCTTGAATCGGTACACGCCCATACCGAATTTGTAGTGCTTGCCTCCCACGTCGCCGTCGAAGCCGCTGTAACCCACGGTGCCGTAGATCCAGTTGTCGAGGCCGTAACGCAGGTTGCTTGCCGTGGCGTGGGTGTCACCCATGCCCCAGCCGGTGAACAGGACTTTCCGGACGTCGGCCTTGTCGTCGCCGTCGGTGTCCTGGAGGAACAGCGTGTGGCCGCCTTCGAGCACGATCACGCCGCCGTTGGCGAAGCAGATCGAGGTGGGAATGGTGAGCTTGTCGGCAAAGATCGTGAACTTGTCGGCCTTACCATCGCCGTCGGTGTCCTCACAGATCTTGATGCGGTCACGTCCCTGTCCCTCGGGCTGCTGTTCATTCGGATAGTCCACGGTCTCGGCGATCCACAGGCGTCCGCGCGCATCCCAGGCCATGGCGATGGGCTTGGTGATGTCGGGATCCGCCGCCCAGAGCTTCGACTCAAATCCCGGTTGCACCACGATGTGTTTCGCCGACTCCTCGGGTGAAAGCGGCGTCTGCATGGTCCGGATTGGATCGGTCTGCGTGCCCCAGCGCGCCCCGGCCACATAGTTGGGCAGCGGATCGGCGGCGTTGGTGAAAGCAAACGGGGCCAGACCGGACTTGGCCTTCAGCGGACGCAGATCCCCGCCGTCGGCGATCGCCTGAAGAGCGGAAAGGGAGGTGACCGAGGCCGCGAGCGCGGCCAGGACAACGTGACGTGACAGAACGCAAGAGCTCATGGATGTGGACAGAAAAGCAGGGACAGGTTCGCCAATAGGCTACGGATTCCCTCGGGTTTGGGAATGAGGGATCGCGCATCTCGAATGAGGAATTTCCCCGACCGAACGGTCCTCATTCGGTGGTCGCGGCGCGGTCCCAGGGTGCCTGGGCGGGATCCACCTGGGGACCGACCTCCAGCAGAGCGAGCACGCGCTTCGCGACGGCAGGATCCGTGAGGCAAAGCACGCCCGATTGAATCCGACGACGCGGTTCGCCTCCCAAAAGGACGGGATGCCGTTCGGTGAGCTCGGCGGCGACCGCCTGAAAGTCCGCGAAGCCCGCGCGGGGCAGCGTGGACTGCGCGAGCAATCGGAACACTCCGCGTCGGCCCGGAGCGACGTTAGACATCAATTCGAGAGTCAGTCGTCCCATGGTGAAGCGCGGATTGAGCTCCACCAACGGCTTCAGTCGGACGTCACCGTGTGCATCCCGGTAGATCAGTGCATCGATACCCAGCGGGCCTGCGTATCCGCGCGCGGCCAGTTCGGGTTCGAGTGCGGCAGCCAGACGATGGAACAGGGCCACCACGTCGCCGCCGGCGACCGAACTTCCGCCGGATGCGGTTCTCCACGCGTCCAGCGCGCCCGAGGGCACGCGACGGTTCCAATCGGCGTCGGCCCAATTGGCCTGAAACTGGCCGCGCAGGTCGTTCCTCAGCCCGGTGAATCCCACCACCCGGAGTCCGGAACCCTTCACGCCGACTTGACCGCTCGGGCTGCGTTCCAACTGGACCGAGAAATCGTGGAGACGCTCCAGCCAGGGCTCGATCACCAGCGTCGCGCCACGGTCGAAGGCGGCCTGGATCCAACGCCGCTGGGCGGGCAGCAGCTCAGGCTCCCAGAGACGGATTTGTCCGGCGCCGGCGAATCCGAAGTCCTCCTTCACCACCAACCGATGATGTCCCCGCGCCCGGATGGAGCGGATATGCTCGTCGGCCTCGGCCGTTGAGCGAACGGCGATGCCTGCCGAATCCACACCGCAGAGTGGTACGAGGGACGCCGCGGATTCCCGTTCGAGGAATCGCGCGAGAAATCCAGCACCCCAGGATTTCGAATGCAGTTCGGCGATGCCCCGATTGAACCGTGATTCCAATGCCGTCGACTCGCCCGTGACGTGTGGGGAAAGGCCGCGCAGCAGGTCGAGGCTGTCGGGGCCCCAGCACCAGGGCCGCAACGCACCCAGCTTGCGCGCCGACAGAGCGGCAGATTCGGGAATTCGCCCATGCGACAGTTCGAGGAATTCTACCGGTGGAAAACCCGCCGCCTGCAGCGTGGCTCGATGCGTCGGCGAAGGTGTGGTGGTGGCGAGAACGAGGTCGTCGCGTCGTCCGAGGAACTGGACCAGCCCGCCGAGATCGCCGACGAAGGCCGCCTGGTCGCGAGTGAGCTTGACGCCGGGAGCTTCGGGTTGCGCCGCGGCCTCAATGCTGGCGGGGGAAAACGGGTTGAAAACGAACACGCTCGGCGTCCGGCCGCGCGACTGGGCGAAGACCTCCAGCGCGCGGATAAAGTCGGGATCGAGCCCCGCGGCGCGGCGTCCGTCGGCGTTGAACACGGGCCCCTTCGCCCTTTGTGGGGAGAGCGGGAATTGCAATTGGCGACAAAAGGCATCCCAGTCGCTTTCGTCGGGATGCTTCCAACGACGAAACCATTTTAGGCCATGCGCCACGTGGGCGATCTCATCGCGATAGATGCCGTCCAGCAGCGAGGCGGTGGCGGTGTCGCCCACGGTGGCGAAGCGGCGCCCGAACTCGCGGCAATGATCGAGATTCGCCTGTTCAAAGGTCAGGCTGAGTCGCGACACGAAATCGATGGGATTCTCCATCGGCGCGACCATGCGCCAGAAGTAGCCACTCACCGGCAGGTCGCCGAATCCAATGCCGCAAGCGTGCATGCGGGCGAGGTAAAGGCGTGTGTGTTCCTGCTCGTCGCGGAGGGTCCGCAGCACGCCCTGTCGAAAGGGCGCAGGGGCGTCGGGGAAGCGCAGCAGCACCAGCGCCATGAGCTCGGTGGCGAGCAGCTCGTGATTGGCAAAGAAATGCAGGAGGCGCCCACGGCCCGCATCCTGTTCCAGGTCCCGCCATCCCGGCGCTTCGGCACCCCCATCACGCGTGTCCTTGAAGTGCAGCCCCGCGGGACGTCCGGGCTGCACCGGTGATTCGAAGGGCCCGCCGGGATGCTCGTCGGTCAGCTCGCCGGGCGGGGCGAGCTTTTCCTCAAGCGTGGTGCCGAACACCACCTGTTCCGCGAATTCGCGCAGTTCCATCGGACGTGGTCCTTGCCTAAGAGCCTGACTGAAAATTGGGAAGGGTCCTGCGGCGAGGGATTTTGTCTTCTGCCGAGGCGACGAGGTCCGAGCATCCCCGCCGTGGGCTGTAAGGACCGAGTCAACGAAGGCAGAAGACAAAAGCACTGCCGCCCGGAGGGTTGTCGAGGAAAAGGCTGGCGGGTCCCGCCCTGCGGGATTGCTCCTCGGTCACAG
>JANXMD010000470.1 GCA_025354845.1 Verrucomicrobiota bacterium
GGACGGCCCACTTGGATGCCGTGCTTCAGGCAGTAGGCGGCGTTCACCACGTACTTCTCGGCCCAGTGTTTCAGGCCGGCACGCTCCTCGTCGGACAGGGCGCGCTTCACCTTGGCCGGGGCGCCCACCACGAGGGATCCGGATGGGACAATGGTCCCCGGAGTCACCAGCGCGTTGGCTCCGATGAGGCATTGTTCTCCGACCACCGCACCGTCGAGGACCGTGGCGCCCATGCCGATCAGGCATTCATCCCCGATGGTGCAGGCGTGCACATTGGCGGAGTGGCCGATGGTGACCCAGTTGCCCACCAGACACGGATAGTCATCGGCGAGGTGCAGCACGGAGTTGTCCTGCACATTGGAGTGGTGACCGATCTCAATGCGGTTGATGTCCCCCCGAAGCACGGCGCCGTACCAAACACTGCTCGAGTCCCCAAGCGTGACATCACCGATCACCGTCGCGTTCGACGCGATGTACACGTTGGTGCCGAGAACCGGGCGACGGCGGAGGTGGCGGTCCAACTGGCCGATGAGCGCATCCATGACCGACCCATCGCAGAATGGCAGAGGTGAGGCAAGGCAAGCCGCGGACTTGCGCGGGAGCGGGGGTTGGCGGGAGGGTCGCCGTGCGCCATGACCATTCTCGAAACCATCCGCCGCGGATCGGACTTCCTCGCTGAACGCGGGGTGGAGTCACCGCGGCTTCAGGTTGAACTGCTGTTGGCGCACGTGCTGAAGCTGCCGCGATTGAAGCTGTATCTTCAGTTCGACCGGGTCCTTACCGAGGCTGAAACCACAATCATGCGCGATCTGGTGCGCCGCCGCGGGCAACGCGTCCCGCTCCAGCATCTGATCGGGTCCGTGTCGTTCCTGGGATTGGAACTGGCCGTGAATGGCGACGTTTTGGTTCCGCGACCCGAAACCGAAACCCTCGCCCAACTCGCCCAGGCGAAACTCGACACCGTGCTCGCCGCGCGTTCAATCACCCCGGGTCCCGTTCGCTGCCTCGATTTCGGCACCGGATCCGGTTGCCTGATTCTCTCGCTGGCGACGCATCTCCAGTCGCGTCCCGCCGACGCCGCCAATTCGGTGGAACTGTACGGGCTCGACCGGTCCACCGCCGCGTTGGTAGTTGCGCGGCAAAATGCATCCAGGGTCAACAGCCCGGTTCCACTTCAATTCCACGAAGGCGATGGCTTTGCTGCGCTTCAAGCCGGACTGAAATTCGACCTGATCGTTTCCAATCCCCCCTACATCCCGACCGCCGAGGTGGAGACGCTGGATCCCGAGGTACGCGATCACGACCCACGCCTAGCCCTCGACGGCGGGAGCGACGGGCTGGACTTCTATCGGCGGCTCGCCGTGGAGGGGGCGGACTGGCAGACGTCGGAGGGCTGGATGCTCCTGGAACTGGGCGATGGGCAGGCGGAATCGGTGAGCCGGCTGTTTGCCGATGCCGGCTGGCGGATCGAATCCGTCGAGAAAGACTTGAGCGACCGGGATCGGGTTCTCATCGTTCGGCGTCCCGGCACTGCGCCCCTCTGACCGTCACTCGGGCGGAAGAAAGGCCCTGCGCCAGGCGTTCCCACCTCAATCGAATGGACAGTTTTCTCATCAAGGGCGGCACCCCGCTCCACGGCGAAGTCACCATCAGCGGTTCAAAGAATGCCGTGCTGCCGATCATGGCGGCGACGCTTCTCACCGCCGATACCTGCGTCATCCAGAACGTTCCCGATCTGAGCGATGTCCGGTTCATGGGCAAAATCCTCGAGTCGCTCGGGGCCGAGGTCACCTTCACGGAGGGCACCCTCACGATCCGGGCGGCCAAGGTGAAGGGCTTCGGCGACTACGAACTCATTCGAAAGATGCGCGGCAGCATCTGCATCCTCGGCCCGCTCCTGGCGCGGTTGAACCAGGCCAGCGTGTCGCTTCCTGGAGGATGCATCATTGGCACCCGGCCGATTGATCTACACCTCAAAGGTCTCCGTGCGATCGGCGCGGTGCTCGACATTTCCGGAGGTTACATCAACGCCAAAACCCGCCGTCTGCGCGGCACCACGGTGTTCCTTGGCGGCCGCGTCGGCCCCACGGTGCTTGGCACGGCGAACCTCATGATGGCCGCCACGCTGGCGGAGGGCGTGACGGTGATCGAAAGTGCGGCCTGCGAACCCGAGGTGAGCGATCTCGCCAACTTCCTGGTGAGCATGGGCGCCAAGATCAATGGCATCGGCAGCCCCACGCTGACCATCACCGGAGTGAAGGCGCTTCACGGAACGAATCATGAGGTGATTCCGGATCGAATCGAAGCCTGCACCTTTCTCTGCGCCGCGGCGGCCACGGGCGGCGAGGTGCTGGTTCACGGCGCCCGCGCGGAACATTTCGCTGCGGTGCTCGACAAGCTTCGCGAGGCGGGCGTCCGCATCGAACGCAAGTCCGGCGCCCTGTTGGTGAAGGCGGCCCGCAGCCTGAAGCCGACCGACGTCACCACCCTGCCCTACTCCGGATTCCCGACTGACGTTCAGGCGCAGTTCATGGCCCTGATGTGCGGCGCGAAGGGCATCAGCGTCATCACGGAACGCATCTTCGAATCCCGTTTCATGCACGTGTCCGAACTGGCCCGTTTGGGCGCCGAGATCTCGATTGAGGGCCCCAGCGCCATCGTGAAGGGCGGACGTCCGCTCAGCGGCGCGCCGGTGATGGCTTCCGACCTTCGGGCGTCGGCGGCGCTGGTGATTGCCGGCCTGGCCGCGAAGGGAACGACCCAAGTGCACCGCATTTACCATCTTGACCGCGGCTACGAGCGCATGGAGACAAAGCTACGCAAGCTGGGAGCGCGAATCGACCGGGTGGACGGCGAATAGGCTCACCGCGTCACCGCTCGCGACGTTTCCTTCCAATTCATGAGTAAATTCTTCGGCATTCTGATCGTCCTGGTCGCCATCTGGGGCGTCAGCAACCTCGTGGGTTTTTACAACAAGACGAAAGTCGCCACCGAGGGCCCGCCACGAAACCAGTCCGCGGCGCCGGTCGCCGACCCGCTCCCACCGCTGACGCCGGCCCTCGAGGCCTCGCTCGCTCAGGCCCGAGCGGGCGGTGTGGAAGGCCTCCGTGACTGGCTGTCCGCGAACCAGGTAGGGATCCGCGATCCGCGCCGCGCGGCCATCGAACTCGATTACGCTCAGTTGCTCGTCCGCAGCGACCCGGCTGGAGCCCGGCGAATCTATCAGGCCGTGCGCTCCCGAACCGCCGCGGACTCACCCCTCTACGACCGGGTTCAAAAGCTGGGCAAGTTGTTCGATTAGCCCAAGCCTCGTGCAAGCGAAGGTTGGCTCCGGACAAACTCGGTGTTTCCAATGTCTGAACGATCAGCGTAATCCTACGAACCACTCCCTCTCGTATGGATATCCAGTTCAAGTGCCCCAATTGTCGTCAGGAGCTTGAAGTCGACAGCAACGCAACCGGACAGCAGTTGAGCTGCCCGACCTGCGCGCGATCGATCACGGTTCCTGCCCCCGACGCCACCAACATGAAAATCGGCGTCGCCGCCC
>JANXMD010000472.1 GCA_025354845.1 Verrucomicrobiota bacterium
CTGGCGAGCTTGGTGACCTTGCCAGTGACCAGGTCGCCGACCTTGAAGAACTGGTCGATCTGCTCCCAGGGGTCTACGGCGAGCTGCTTCATGCCGACGCTGATGCGCTGGTTGGCCTTGTCGACCTCGAGCACGACCGCCTCGACGATGTCGCCCTTCTTCACGACTTCGCTCGGGTGGTTGATCTTGCGGGTCCAGCTCATGTCGGACACGTGGATCATGCCGTCGAGGCCTTCCTCGAGTTCGATGAACGCGCCGTAGCTGGTCAGGTTGCGGATCGCTCCCTTAACCTTGGTGCCGGGAGGATACTTCTCGTGAGCCACATCCCACGGGTTGGTCTCGAGCTGACGGATGCCGAGGGAGATCTTCTGCTCCTCGCGGTTGATGCCGAGCACGACCGCCTCGATTTCCTGGCCGACCTTGAGGACGTCCGAGGGCTTGGCGATGCGCTTGGTCCAACTGAGCTCGGTGACGTGCACCAGGCCTTCGACACCGGGCTCGACCTCGACGAATGCGCCGTAGGGAACCAGATTGACGACCTTGCCCTTGACCTTCGTGCCGAGGGGATACTTGGCTTCGATGCTGTCCCAGGGGTTGGCTTCCTTCTGCTTGAGGCCGAGGGAGACGCGTTCCTTCTCGCGGTTGATGTCGAGGACGACGACGTCGATTTCCTGGCCGACGCGGAGCATTTCGCTGGGGTGGCTGAGGCGGCCCCAGGACATGTCGGTGATGTGCAGGAGGCCGTCCAGACCGTTGAGGTCGATGAACGCGCCGAAGTCGGTAAGATTCTTGACGGTGCCCTTGCGGACGTCGCCCGGAACCATCTCGGAAAGCAGGGACGCACGGCGGGCGTTGCGCTCGGCCTCGACGAGTTCGCGGCGGCTGAGCACCACGTTCTGACGATCGGGGTTGAGCTTCACGACCTTGAACTCGTAGGCATTGCCCACGTAGGCGCCCAGGTTCTTCGGCGGGGTGATGTCGACCTGGCTCGACGGGCAGAACGCCTCGACGCCGATGTTGACGACCAGGCCGCCCTTGACGACGCCCTTGACCTTGCCGGTGACGGTGCCGCCTTCGTTGCAGATGGTCTGGATACGATCCCAGTTCTGCTGGAATTCGGCCTTCTCCTTCGAGAGGTGGACGTTTCCGTCCTTGTCTTCGGCGCGCTCAATGAGCACGTCGATCAGGTCGCCGACTTTAACGATGGTGAAATCCACGAACTCCGAGGCGGAAACGACGCCTTCGGATTTTCCCCCGATGTCCACAAGGGCTTCCTTGGGACGGAGTTCAATGATGGTTCCCTTGACGATTTGGCCGGTCTGAAGCGAACGATCGTACTGCTTCAGGAGCTCGGCGAAGGACTGCGTAGTCGCTGCCATAATCAACAAACGATATACTGACGGACGGACTGACTCTGACTAAACGGGAGACTTGGAGAGGGGCCTGTGTAGAAAGCGCGGCCCCGCGCGAAGACTCCGGTGCCCAACTTCACCGCGTTGCGGTTTGGCAACGGAGGTTAGAGGTCAGGTTGTGCGTTTAACGGTCTTTTCTCAGCCTCAAACGGTGCCGCACACGCGGCACCAGGCGGGGCGGAAGGTAGGGAGCTGGGCGGAGCAGACAAGGCTTTTTTGGGGCATTTCCGACAATACCTCGTCTCAACCTCATCGCTTAACCTTCCATTTTCAAAAAGATTAGCCTTGCTCATTCACCCAAACCGGTCAGCTTGCGGCCGCCCTGCAAGATAGCGAGCGAAAGTCCAGGCGTGGTAAATCTTCAGTTGAACGTGCTTCAGTGATGATTTGAAACCCGATGATCGGGAACAGTCTGAGAAATCACTGCGAGTCGAGCTAGGAATCATCAATGAACACGAAACTGTACGTGGGGAACCTCTCGTTCAACACCACCGAAAACGACCTCCAGGACGCATTTGCCGCTCACGGTGAGGTTTCCGAAGTCAACCTCATGGTTGACCGTATGACCGGCCGCAGCCGCGGCTTTGCCTTCGTCACCATGGCGACCGCCGACGGCGCCAAGACCGCTATCGACACCATGCACGGCAAGCAGCTCGACGGCCGTCCCCTGACCGTCAATGAAGCGCGTCCGAAGGAAGAGCGTCCCGGCGGCGGCGGCGGCTTCGGTGGTGGTGGCGGCGGCGGCGGCGGAAGCCGTGGCCCTCGTCGCGAAGGCGGCTTTCGTCCCCGTTACTAGGCCTACTTGGCTTAGCCGTCCCTAAAAACGGGCCGAATTTGAGTTTTCAACGGCGCGGGTCTGGTTTATTCCACCCGCGCCGCTTTTTGGATCCACACTGGAGACGGATGGTTCCAGTCCCGTTCCGTATCCCCCCAAACGCCCGAAGTTTCCGGCTGGGCCGCATGAGCCGTTTAGTCGTTCGATCATGGAAGAACACATTTCACTCGAAGGAAAAATCCTCACGGTACTCGCCGGAACGATGTTTCGCGTCGAACTCGACAACAAGCACATCGTTCTCGCCCACATTTCGGGCAAGATGCGCAAACGCTTCATTCGATTGACCCCAGGCGACCGTGTTCGTCTGGAAATGTCGCCCTACGACTTGAACAAGGCGCGCATTACCTATCGATTGGGTTGACGCCCGGCCGCAGTCACCGAGGCATTCCCTTGGTCTGCGCGTGCAACGGAATCCCTCAGAAACAATCACGGCGCCGGCATTGAGTCCGGCGCCGTTTTCTTTTTTGGCTGGCCGAGCTCCGGTTCCCTTCCCGCCGAACCTGGCTAGAACTTTTTTCAGCTCCAGGCGCTTCGCAGGACCCGCAGGAAATTTCCATGCGCCAGTCCGGAGACGTCGGCCTCGGAGAATCCGCGCGCACGGAGCAGCACCGGGAGACGCTGCAGATCGGCAATGGAGTGCAGATCCTGAGGCGTCTGCTCGATGCCGAAGCCGCCGTCGAGATCGGATCCGATGCCGACATGACGGGCATTGCCGGCCAGCTGGCAGACGTGGTCGATGTGCTCGACGATGCGTTCCAGCTTCAGATGCGCCGACTCCGGCGTCGTCTTCCCCCGCTCCCATCCAGGCACCATCATCCAGCCGTCAAACACGGATCCCAACACGCCGCCGCGGCGGATAAGTTCGCGAATCTGTTCGTCGGTCCACTGACGGGTGTCGGGAACCAGGGTCCGGCAGTTCTGATGACTCGCCCAGACCGGCCCATCCCAGAGTTTCATGGTGTCCCAAAACGCATCGTCACACAGGTGCGTGGCGTCGAGGAGGATCCCAAGCCGACGCATTTCCGACAGGAGTTCACGTCCCTTGGCGTTGAGACCGCCGGAGGAATGCGTGCCATTGGCGTACACGCCGGGGCCATAATGGGCAGGTCCGATGGCACGAAGGCCGTAGCCATAGGCACGCTCCAGATGCCCCATCGTGACCAGCGAATCGGCACCCTCCAGGGAGAGAATATAACCGACCGGTGACGGGTGGGGGGGCGGCTCATCGTGCGTGTTGGCCGCTTGAACGGGCCAGCTGACGAGATGCGCCTCAAGCGCGGTCCGGTCCCGAATCTGGACCAACTCCCCGGCCTCCTCCATTTCGCGGTACCAGGCAAGCTGCGCCTGGGTCATCGCCCACGCCTGCGCCGGCGAGCGCCAGCCGGCGACGGGGCTCCACGCGTGATGCTCAACCCGCGCAATCTGAGTGGCCACGCAAAGCCCCACGCCGCCGCGGCGCATCTCCGGAAAACAAACGGTGCCGTGACCTCGATCCGGCTTGTCCTTCAGCCGAGATTCGGCGGAGCGGATTTCCTGAAGCGGCCGGGAGAGGTCGCGGTTCCACTCGACGGCATTCATCGCCAGGTCGAGATGTGCATCGAAAACAAACATGATATCGTCTCTTTCTACCGCTGCGGCCGGGCTCCGGCTGGCAAGAGTTCACGGCGACAAGTGGGTGCCCGCCGCCACCGTCCCTCGTCCATCGGCACACTGGGGTCGGGGATCAAATCTCAATCCGACGCGCTCGCGCCGTGACCGTCCAGCGCGCCGAGGCGATGCCGTCCTGGACCACCCACACCTCCTGGTGCAGGGCCACCGTCGGACAAACGTGCCAGGGCACGGCGTACACGCAGTCACCCACCGACAAAGCTTCCGAGTTGACGCCCTCGACCACCAGGTGCTCCTCGTTGTGAGCCACCGGCGTCGCGCCCGGAAGATTCAGGAACACGACGCGCGGCTGCGGCATTTCCGAGGCGACTGCCTTGTGACCGAGGTCGAGGCACACGCGTTGGGGCGTCGGTTTGCTCACCACGCGGGTGAGCAGCACGGCGGCGGGT
>JANXMD010000482.1 GCA_025354845.1 Verrucomicrobiota bacterium
TTTCCTTTTGCTGTGCTTTGAATTTGGCCGTTGACACGACCTTCAACTGCTGCGCGATGAAGGTTTCATCGATCGATTTTTGGATCGCCGGATTTTCGTAGGTCATACCGCCGAACATGCCGACCGTGGTGACGGTAATCCCGCGTCCAAGGAAGAAACTGGTGAGGTCCTTCTTCACGGCGTCGCTGATCTCCTGCTTCTTCGAGCGCAATTGGTCGAGCGGATACCGCGCGGCCACCTCGGCGGAAACTTGCTGAATGCGGCCGCGGACTTCGCGATCCATGACGTCGGACAGGGTGCCACTGGGATACCAGTAGAGGAACTTCGACGAGTCCTCCTCGGCGATGAAGGCGGTGCAGGTGAACCCCATGCTGAAGCCCACGCTGTCGGCGCTTTCGATCCGGATCGCCTGGTCCCGCAGTTCGGGATGACGTTGGCTGTCGGTGCTGCGGTGTTCGTTGGGAGTCCACTCGCGGGTGAGCGGGGAGCGATTCACCTTCACGAGTCGCACCGTCGGAATCCACGCGCCGTCGATCGGCATGCGGCCCTGCTGCGACCAGCGATGGGTGATCTGCACCCGCTTCGCGGCGACCTTGCGTTGTCGCAAATATTCCTCGCTCTGGAAGCGGGCCTGCTGGCCGGTGTCGCCTTCAAGCGGAATCAGGAAGCCGGTTTCGGAGGTGTCGATTTCGACGAATTCCGGTCGGTCGTAGGGCTTGCATCCGGAGAGCCACGGCAGCGCGGCGAGGGCCAGCAGCACCGGTGCCTTGGTTGACGCAGCGCGCAGGCGACGCCCGAAGTCTCCGGGGGCCAGTTTCAGGACCCAGTCGCGAATCCGTGCGCCCAGCATGAGGAGAAGGGTGAGCCCAAGGAAGAATCCGCCCATCCACACCAGACTGTCCTGTGACGAGTCGAACTGCCTGAGCGCCAGCGTGGCGGCGTTTCCGCCAGTCATCTGGTCCAAGGCCAGGCTGCGTGCCTCTTCGGCGCGCTGCAGAGTCAACCACCCGTTTTCCGCGGTCCATGCGGCCGCGGCCAATCCACCCACCAACACGATGCGTTTCATACGAAACCCACTGCGATTCGCAGGACACCGGCCGGTGCGGGAGTTGGGCTGATCCGGGGGAAAACGGTCTCCCCGGACAATCAACCACCCGCGGCGCGACACAGCACCTGCGTGTTTGTTACGGACGGGGAGACCAGATGGTGCCGCGACCTGCGGCCCTAGAGGATCGCCCTTCCAATTGCCGACGGGGTTAGCTGACGGGCTTGTCCCTGGAAGTGGACTTGAAACCGGTTACCCGGCCTCGTGCGCCCCATCCCGGCTTTCACCGGGAACTTGGTTCCCCCGCATTCACCTGCAGGAAGGCAGATGAACTTAGGCTGCTACTGACTTCAGACCCCGCGCAAATACGGCCGAAGGGCGGGGGTGTCAATGCGGAATAAAGCATACTGGACGGTGACTCGATAGGGTGACAGCGGAGCGGCAGCTCAGAAAGAACGCGGTTGGGCGAATCGCCTGGTGAGACGGGCGATGGGATGTGCATTGCCATGCCCATCGGAGTCCCATCCGCTCGAAAAAAGCACCTTTCGGCATCGAATGGCTTCCACGCGGAGCGGCTCGTTCGGAGTTCCGGCTTCAGGCGGCGCGGGGCGGCGAATGCGGACCGTCTGAAGACGGAACTCCGAACAGGTGGAACGAGCTGCGGAGTGAAACGTGGATCTCGTCGCCATCTACGCAGCTGCCCGCCAGGAGCCTCGGGCTTCCGAGAGAATAAGCCGAGAGAAGGGGTGGGCCGGTGTGGTGCTTCGCTATTCCCTGGCTTTGGAGTCGATCAGTAGCGTTACCGGCCCGTCGTTGACCAAGGACACCTTCATATCCGCGCCGAACTCGCCGGTGGAGACCGGTCGGCCGAGCACGGATTCGAGCCTCGTATGCAGGGCTTCGTACAGGGGGCGGGCGACCTCAGGTTTCGCCGCGCGGTGCCAGGAGGGGCGGGTCCCCTTGCGCGTGCTGGCGAACAGAGTGAATTGACTGACCAGGAGGAGGTCGCCGCCGATCTCAAGCAGGGAGTGATTCATCCCCCCCTGGGCGTCATCGAAGATCCGAAGTTGCACCAGCTTGGCCGCGAGCCAGTCGATGTCGTCCGGGCCATCGGTCGGTTCGCATCCCACCAGCAGCACCAGTCCGCGCCCGATGCGTCCGACGACCGCGCCGTGGATCGCCACCGAGGCTTCGGAAACCCGCTGCAAAACGACGCGCATCAGAGAAACCGCGGGACTGACTATTTATTTCGCCTCGGCGCGTTCCTTCAGCTTGGTGAGGCCCTTGGAAAAGTCGTCGCCCATCAGGCGGTCCATAAAGAGGCCCATCCAGCGGCTGATTGGATTCATCCCCAAGTCCCCCTCGTTGCTCCAACGCACGACGGTTCCCTTGGGATTGGTCTCAATGGTGAAGGCACCGGTGGACAGGTATTTCCCGTGCTCAAACGAGAGGGCGTACACCAGCTTTCCCGGAGGCGTGGCATCGGTGAACTTGAATTCCCCTTGGCCGGTCTTCTTGCCGTCCCAGGCCATGACCGATCCCGGTCCACTGGCGGGTCCGGAGAAAGTCCGGGTGATGGTGGGATCGAGCTCCTTGTTCCAGGCCGTCCAATCCTCCCAAGTCCGCAGATCGGCAACGATTCCGTAGATCTTCTCGGGCTTGGCCTGGGTGACGATGGCGCGCTCGACCTGGTAGTGCGAGGGTTGGAGCCAACCGGCGGCGATCACCAGTAACAGCACCGCAACCGCGGTCAGGGCAAATCGAATGAAGAGTTTCATGGGGATTGGATGGACGAAGGAGATCTGACGATTTGCGGTTGTGCCGGACGGCAGCGACGGTGGCAATCTGGAAGTCGGTGCCGTCCGAAGCCCGCCTCAAAAACCATTGCGTACACGGGCCGCGCTTTGGGAGCATCCGCGCTCCCGAACCGGTGCGCCAGGTTTCGATCCGTTGCAGGCGTCTCGGTGGGCTTGGTATCCGTATCGCCCGATTCACTTTTCTATGTCCACGAAGACCTATCAGCACGTTAGCAACCTTTGGAATGACGCCGAAGCGTCGGCGCTCCAGGGCGTTGACCGCCTAGTGTACCGCTCCAACAAGCTGGGCAGCGACCAGCGCGTGACCAACACCGGCGGCGGCAACACGTCGTCGAAGCTGATGGAGACCGACCCGTTGTCAGGCGAGTCGGTCGAGGTGATGTGGGTGAAGGGCTCCGGCGGCGACCTGCGCACCAGCCTGCGTGAGAACTTCTCGTCGCTCTACCAATCGCGCCTGATCGGCTTGCAGAAGACTTACGCCGCC
>JANXMD010000527.1 GCA_025354845.1 Verrucomicrobiota bacterium
GTTCGACCGTGTTGGTGCCGTGTCGAAACTGGTCGATCATGACCAGCTTCTGGTCGCGGGTTACGGCCAGCACGGTGACCCAATTGACGCACTCCACCGCGAGCAGGTCGTGCTCCGTACCGTGCTTGGGATGAACCTTTCGGTCCGAACGAATTCGAAAAATCCGATGATCGGCGACGGGTGTGGAGGACAGAGTCTTCCAAGGCATCACCGATTCCGATTCCACCGCCGCTGAGTCGGCAGTCTCTTCAGCGGGAGACGGCTGCAGATTAATGCCTGCCGCCTGCGCCGCCCAACCGCCGGCCATTAGTTTGAGCAGGTGAGTGAGGGACTCTTCATGGGAGCGCCCCTTCGCTTCGGCAAGCTGGCCCGCCCGCCGATCGAGCTGGCGGGCCATCTCCAAGGAACGATCCGCCGGACAACCCAATTGAACCAGCAAGCCTGCGAGTTCCTCGGGTGTTGGCATCATGCGGTCGGCGGGAATCGCCCCTCAGGCGATGGTGGCGCGATCCACGATGCGGACCGACTCCACGCCCTGCCGCTGGACCGGACGGCTCTTCTCGCCACCGCCCGCAACGCGCGTGTCGACCACGCCGAGCGCCTTCAGCACGTCCTCGCCCTTGATGACCTTGCCGAACGCGGTGTACTGGCGGTCTAGGAAGGAGGCATCCCCGAGGCAGATAAAGAACTGGCACCCGGCGGAATCTGGGCTGGCAGAACGGGCCATCGAGATCACCCCGAGCTGATGCGCCTTCGCGTTAAATTCGGCTTTGATTTTGTAGCCGGGATCGCCCGTGCCCCAGCGAGCCTCGTTCTTGGCATCCTTGGTCAGCGGGTCACCGCCCTGGACCATGAACCCCTTCACGATGCGATGGAAGGCGGTGCCGTCGTAAAACCCTTCCTTGGCGAGTTTCTTGAAGTTCTCGACCGTCTTGGGGGCGACGTCGGACCAGAATTCGAGGACGAGCTCGCCCTGAGTGGTCTTGATGACGGCGACTTCGGTTGAAGCGGGAGTGGACATGGGAATGCGGTGTACAATGAGGGCGGTGCAGGGGACAGGGCGGCGGTTACTTGATGGAGCTGCGGGGAACGATCTTGATTGATTCCACCGACACGCGGCTGAGCGGGCGGCTGGATTGGACCGGCGCTTTCTCCAATTTGGCGAGGACGTCCTCACCCTTCAACATCTTGCCAAACGCGGTGTATTGGCGGTCCAGGTGCGGCGCCGTGACGAAGCAGATGAAGAACTGGCTCCCCCCGGTGTCGGGGCCGGCGGGAGTGCGGGCCATCGACAACACGCCGCGCACGTGTGGGCGATCGTTGAACTCCGCCTTGATGGTGTAGCCCGGGCCGCCCTGGCCGTATTCCTCGGTTTTGGAGGGATCCTTGGTGTTCGGATCGCCGAGCTGGATCATGAATCCGGGGATCAGCCGGTGGGAGGCGGTGCCATCGTAAAAACCGCTTTTTGCGAGCTTCTTGAAATTCTCGACGGTGCCGGGGGCTACATCGGGCCAGAGCTCGAGAACGATCTGTCCATAGTCCTTGAAGGTGATGACGGCGGCTTCGGGTTCCGTCTTGGCGGGTTTCGAGTCCTTGGCCGGGGCGTCCTCGGCGAGGAGACCCTGGGCGGCGACGCTGAGGCCGAGCAGGAGGGCAAACAGGATGCGTTTCATGGCGGGCGGAAGAAGCCACAGGACCGGGCGGCTGTCACGTCCGGAGTTCAATCCGTCGCTGCCTTCCCTTCGACGCCGAATCAGTTTCCCGCGGGCAGCGCGGCTTGCGGAACGAAATCGATCGCCCCGCGTAATTTCCCGGCCTCGATCTCCAGCCGGTACCCGATTGCCGGAATCAGCTTTTCAGGACCGGCCACTGCTTCGGTCTGGCCAATGGGATCGCCGTAGCGGAAGCCGCGGACCGGTTCGGAGGCGGCCTTGCCGCGGAGCTGCCAGACCGGTTTGACATCCACAGATCCCGCGGCCCGGTTGGTCAACAGGGACAGCGGCGTCACTCGCAGGGCGGTGATGGCGAGGTCCCGATCGAAACCGAAGAGGATCGGCAGGACGTCATCGGGTCCCGCGTTGGGCATAAACGGCCGCGACGAGACATTGATTTGAATGCGAGGCCCGCCCCGTAAGTCTGCGAACTGGAAGACGTAGAGCGCCGCCAGCACCACGGCGAGGGCGATCAGGGTCCAGGAATTCTTGGTCATCCGTGATGCAGGCAGACGCCGGGTGGTGGGAACCCATTCGATCGAACTCAGCGCACGGCCCCGGGCCGAGGTTGAGTTTCGTTGAAGGAGCCGGTCGCCCAGCCGGGAAACCCTCCAGGTAATAAACAAAATCAAACTTTCAGCACCGAATCCGCAATGGCCATGAACTCGAATTTCAACTCGTTCCCCCGTGCGTCACAGCGCGCGTTCACCCTCATTGAGCTCCTGGTGGTGATCGCGATCATTGCGATTCTCGCCGGCATGCTGCTTCCCTCCTTGGGACGCGCCAAAGATGCCGCCAAGCGCATCAGTTGCGTGAACCAACTGCATCAGATCGGCCTGGCGACCACCATGTATGCCGGCGACAACAAGGGTGACTTCCCGGAACGGAACACCGGTCCCCGCTGGCCGGAACGCTGGTACCCTTATTTCAAGACGGTGAAGACCTTGGTCTGCCCAGGGGACATCGGGCCCGGCGGTAAGAACTCTCCCTCCTCGGCTGAGACGCGCACCAACTTGGTGGCCGATTCGGCTTCGCGTTCCTACATCATGAATGGCTGGAACGACGTCTTGGCGGAGCAGATGGGAGGCACTTTTGACATCAACGCGATCTTGAACAAAACGGTGAACGAGTCCGTGTTCAAGGAGCCGGCGGACACGGTGGTGCTTGGGGAGAAGCGGTACGGCAGCGGCCACTACTGGATGGATTTTCTAGAAGGCACGGGCAACGACGTGACCGAGCTGAATCAGGGGATGCACGGCACCACGACGCGCACCACCACCGGTGGCGTGGGCGGCGGTTCCAACTATGCGTTTGCCGATGGAAGCACCCGCTATCTCAAGCACGGACGCGCCTTCAGCCCGGTCAATCTTTGGGCCGTCGTGGATCGCTGGCGCACCAACGCCATCGGCCTAGCGAACTGAGTAGCCGACCCCGGCGAGTTCAGTTCGCAGGGATGAGAAGTGCAACTCTTGGCATGCTGGTTGCGTCTCGCTAATCGGTTCGCGCGCTGTTCGCGTGGAATGTAAGTAGGTCGGTTCTGGGTGTGATCGCCCATCCCGTTGTGTGCCGGGGTGGGCGGTCATTTTTTGGCCACCGACCACCGACCGCTGTTTACTGAGTACTACTCGTCCCCCTGGCCCCGAACCGCGTCCGCCAACTCTTCCGCTGGATAGGTCCAGATTTCCGCGAGAGTGGGATGGTAGTGCGGAATCGCCGCAAATTGGGCCGCCGTCATCCGTGCGGCGAGGGCGACGGTGATTTCGTGGATCAGTTCTCCGCCTTGTGGTCCCACGCAGGCGCCGCCGAGGAGTTCTCCGGTTCGGCTGTTCGCGATCAGCTTCACAAAGCCGGCTTTGCAACCAAGGATCATCGATTTGCCATGATCGTTGAAAGGGTAGGTGGCCGCCCGGTATGGAAGTCCCTGCGCGTGGGCGTCGGATTCGGTCATCCCCACTTGAGCGACGGCGGGATCGGTAAACACCACGGTGGTGAGCAGCCGGTAGTCCATTTCGCGCGGAGATCCTGTCTTGAGAATGTTTCGGGCCGCGACCTCGCCCTGCTGGACGGCGAGGTGCACAATTTCGTGCGGCCCACAGCAGTCTCCGGCGGCGTAGAGATGCGGGACAGTGGTGGCTTGATGGCGATTGGTGACGATCCGAGTGCCGTCGAGCGCGATACCAGCGTCGTTGAGATGGAGTCCCTCCGTGTTGGGTTCGCGACCCAGCCCGTTGAACACCGCGTCCACCTGCAAGACATGACGGCTGTCTCCCTGTTCAAAGGTGACCTTGAATGGGCCGGCGCCGCCAGATCCCAAAGGCTCGACTGCGAGCAGTTGGGTGCCGCAGTGGATCGTGAGGCCCTCGAGGCGAAGCGCAGTTTCAAGTTCGCGCGCCACGTCCGGATCGGCTTCGCGGAGGACGTGCGGGCTGCGCTGGATGAGCGTCACACGACATCCGAACCTGGAGAAATACTGCGCAAACTCCAGTGCCACGGCGCCACCACCGAGCACGGCCATGGAGACCGGAATCTCGCGAAGTTGCAGGGCGTCATCGCTGGTGAGGATCCCGGTCCCCATGAGCCCCAGAATCGGAGGGCGACTTATTTGGGATCCGGTGGCGATCACCACGTGGGCGGCGGACACGGTGCGGCCGGGCTCCAGTTCCAGAATATGAGGGGTGAGGAAACGAGCCTTCGAGCGAATCAACTCGAACCGTCCGTCCTCCAACTGTCCCAGCCGATAACCGGCAAACTCGGCGATCAGCGCGTCTTTTCGTGCCAACACTTCGGCCTGGTTGACCGTCACCGATTGGGCGTGGATGCCCCAGATCGACGCTTGCAGGATGTGATGCCTGAGTTCTGCCGCATGCAGCAGCGCCTTGGTGGGCATGCATCCCCGGAGAATGCACAGGCCGCCGAGTTGCGATGCGCCGTCGACGACGGCCGTTTTGGCGCCACCGTCGACCAACGTCCGCGCGGCGGCATATCCGGCGCTGCCACCGCCGATCACCACGGCGTCGAAATCAAAGGATGCCATGCCCAAACCGTCGTCCCGACGCGGCGGGAAGGCAAACGTGCGGCGGCGTCCGGGATGGGAAAAGTTCTCGGGGGTCCCCCCCTTGGCAGCCACGGGTTCTCCCGCCATGCTTCCCCCCATGCCAGAACTGATCTATCCGCGCTCCCCGAAGGAAACCATGGACGGCTGGGTGTATCTTCCCCGGTTCGTCGACAAGGTTCGCCTCCACCTTGCCGGTAAACTTCACGCCGACTATCAGCCCAATTTCGCCCACAAGGGGTTTGATGCCGAATGGCTGAAGGCTGCGGGGTTGAAGGCCGACGACTTCATTGCCGTGGTGCGGGGGACGGTGACGGACGGTCAGGTGTTTGACTGGGTCCGTTCGAACGTGAAGGCGCCCGCGGCCGACAAGACCAAGTTCAACCAATGGCTGTTGAACCGTGGCAATGAGGGCGATCCGGCCGTCCGCCAGCGTTTGCAACAGCGCAAGGTGGAATCAGGCCTGGGTCACCGCGACGACCTGCAGACGTTCGCCGACTATATCGACGCTGACGAAAAACGGGCGTGAGGGGGCGAGTTGCTGAGTTGAAAAGTTAAACCAGTACTGTCCGGTTGGATTTCTGGGGAAACGTAGAAGACTGCTGCAAACATTGGCGAGAAGTAGGTTTCGGTGTTTTTTCGATTTGAATTCCCC
>JANXMD010000535.1 GCA_025354845.1 Verrucomicrobiota bacterium
GGGGCAACTTCCCCGGCAGCGAAGGCGACTACTGCGTCATTCGCGAGGCGAAGAAGATCAGCAACGGATCGGCTCGCTTGAAGCAGATCCAGGACATGCGCAAGAAGGCCGCGGATGTGCTGGCCGGCGGTGCTGCCAAGAAGGAAGAAAAGAAGGCCGCTGCCAAGAAGAAGTGAGGAGAACTGACTGATGAAACTTCCCGTCCAATCCATTTCCGGAGCCAAATCCGGCGAGCTCGAAGTCAAATTCGAGATCATCGAGAACAAGAAGGGCGAGCAGGCGCTCCACGACGTCGTCGTGGCGTATCGCGCCGGCCGCCGCCGTGGCACTGCTGCCACGAAAACCATGGGTGAAGTTGCCGGTAGCGGCAAGAAGCCCTGGCGCCAGAAGGGCACCGGCCGCGCTCGTGCCGGTTCCTTCGCCAGCCCCCTGTGGCGTGGCGGCGGTGTGACCCACGGTCCGCAGCCCCGCGACTACAGCAAAAAGGTCAACATCAAGGTCAAGCGCCTCGCCCTCCGCAAGGCGATGAGCGAACGCCTCAAGGCCGGTGACGTGATCATTGTTGACGACATCCAGATCGCCTCGCCCAAGACCAAGGAGTTCTTCAACGTCCTGAAGCAGCTCGACTTGACTGACAAGACGTCGCTGATCCTCACTGGTGGCGAAAACCTTAATGTGGAACTGGCCTCCCGGAATCTCCCCGGTGTCGGCTGCACCACCGGACATTCGGTCATCAGCTACGACCTGCTCCGTTACGACAAGCTGGTGTTCACCAAGGCCGGATTCGAGCAGATCGAAGCGCGCCTCTCGAAGGAGAATTGACGCCATGAAACTGAACGCTTTCGACATCATCAAGACCGTGCGGATCACGGAAAAGGCCGCGATCCAGTCTGAGAAGCACAACAAGTACACCCTGAACGCCGATCCCCGCGCTACTGCGCCGGAGATCAAGTCGGCGGTTGAGGAATTGTTCAAGGTGAAGGTCCTCAAGGTCAACACCATGAACGTCCGCGGCAAAGCTCGCCGCCAGGGCACCAAGGCGGCTGGTCGGACCAGCGCTTGGAAGAAGGCGGTCGTCACCCTCAAGGAGGGCGACAAGATCTCCCTCGCCTGATCGCGAGACGCTTCCGGAATCAAACATCAAGAAGGCGCGCGGAACCCCGCGCGCCTTTTGCTTTTTAACGTGGGATGTCGCTAGGGTTCGCCAGTGAATTCGAGTGCCCATTTCGTCCTGCCGAGCGGACCGCTTCCGTCCGTCGTGGTCGAACGGGACGCCTGGATTCGCGCGCAACGGCCGGATCTAGACGCTGCCCGGCGCGGCTTGCCCACCGATCGTCCCGCCGCGTGGCTCTGGGAATGTGAGCCAGACGGAACCGGAGGCGTCCGCCCAGTTCTCACGGTGTTCCTGACCAACCGGGAGTGTCCGTGGCGCTGTTTGATGTGCGACCTCTGGCATCACACCACGCTGGATCCCGTGCCACCGGGGCAGATTCCCCGCCAAATCGATGTGGCCCTGGCGGCGGCAGGCCCGGTGCCACCAAACACGCGGCTCAAACTCTACAACGCCGGCAGCTTCTTTGATCCCGGGGCCATTCCAGTGGCTGATTATCCGGCGATTGCCCAACGCTGCCGGGATTTTGAGTCGGTTCTCGTGGAGTGTCATCCGTCCCTGGTTCGAAACGGGGTCCGAGTTCGCGAGTTTTCTGAACAGATTCTACCGGCCCGACTGGAAGTGGCGATGGGCCTGGAAACCGCGCATCCGGAAATTCTGGAGCGGCTCAATAAGCGAATGACCCTGGAGGCGTTTTGCGCGGCCGCGGGGGTGTTGCGTGACGTGGGCTGTTCCACGCGTGCGTTTGTGCTGGTTCAGCCACCGTTCATGCCGGCAGCTCTGGCGGTGGAATGGGCCGAGCGATCGGCATCCTTTGCCTTCAGCTCCGGAATTCAGTGGGTGACCTTGATTCCGACCCGCGGGGGGAATGGCGCTCTGGAACCACTACGCGAAGTGGGAGCGTTCACGCCGCCAACGCTCTCCTGTCTGGAAGATGCCGTGGACGCCGCGATGGCGTCGCGCGCCGGCATGTTGTTGGCCGACGTCTGGGACCTTGAACGCTTCTCTGAGGATCCCTCGACCTTCCAGGCGCGACGCGATCGATTGGAGTGGATGAACCGACTTCAATGTGTGCTCCCGCGGGTTGGCGGTGGCTGAGTCGGGGCCCGTTCAGGCGCGGCACACCAGTCCGTTGGCATGCAGGCGGGCGGCAAACCCGTGGCGGTCGATTTCGAGACAAGCAGCGACGTCGTCGGCGAGTTCCGGAAGACTGAGCAATCGTCGGGCGTTGGCGGCGGCGCGGATCGCCACGGGTAGATCGTGGCAATGCGCGCGGTAGGCGTCCAGGGCGGCGTGGGCGGCGTCACTCAGTTCGATCGGAAGCGCGCCTCCCGGGCTCAGAAGCCGGTCGATAAGCGCGCCCGCGCCCAGCACGTCTTCGTAGGCGAGCCCGGATCCGGTACCGGAACAAACCAACAGTATGGAATGCGCCGGAGCGTGAAGGAGGGCACGTGCGGTGGCCCCGAGATTGGTGAAGGCGGCGATCCAGACGACGGCTGCGTGCGCGCAGGCCTGCAGAGCTCGGGTTCCGTTGGTGGTGGTCATCACGACTTCATGGCCTGCAACGTTCTCCGAGCGAAACTCGCGCGGCGAATTCCCAAAATCGAATTCGATCCCGCCGGTATCCGCCGCGCTGAGACGAAGGCCGTGACGTTCTCCAGCGAGGAGCAGCTTGGGATTCTGGCGGTGCAGGGCGACCGCTTCGTTGATCTCGCAAACCGGCCGAATTGCGGTCGCCCCGTGGGCCAGCATTTCCAGCATGGTGGACGTGGCGCGGAGCACGTCGAAGACGGCGCACGCGGTCTGCGACAAATCGCGATGGCGAACCCGTTCCTGTTCGGCCGGACTGACGAGCACGTCGAGTTGGATCATCGGGAGGTGCGAATGGGGGAACGTTTCGGCCGTGAAGGTGGGTGAGCGAGCGCGGCTCCGAGATGCACGCGGGCGTGATGGAACAGATACTGTTGAGCGTAGCCCGCGTTCGGACCGAAATGAGTGTCCACGAAACGCTGAAGGCGCTGCGGACTGGGCTTTCGGTTTGGAAAATAGAGGTGATTGAGGACCTTGAGAATCCAGACGTCGGCCGGAAAGGCATCCTGTCGCCCGTAGGCAAAGAGGAGCACGCAATCAGCGATCTTGCGTCCCACGCCGTGCAGCGCCATCAGCCGCACTCGCGCTTCTTCGGTGGAAAGGGTCCGGAGCGATTCCAGATCCAGCCGTCCTTCCGCGACAGCGCAGGCCGCATTTCGAAGGTAGGGAGCGCGGAATCCCATGCGGCATTCGCGAAGCGCCGACTCATCCAGGGCGGCAACGTCGACTGCGGAGGGAAACGCAAACGCCCACGGAGTGCCGGCGGGCGCGGTCACTGGGCGCCCGGCGCGGCGGCAGAGGTGCTCGACGCATTGTCGAATCTGCACGATCTGCTTGGTGGAACTCAGGATGAATCCCGACAGGCATTCCCACGGGTCCTGCTGAAGGAGTCGGAGTCCACGGCAGGCCATCACCGCCTCGGTTAACGGAACGTCGGTGGGGAAGGTGGCGAGAATGGAACCCAGTTGAATTTCAGTCTGCAGGTAGGTCTCAAGCCAGGACCACTCCGTCTGGCGCACGAGCGTCGTTGCCTGGATGGGACCCGAGATTCCTGGATTTTGTTCCAGGCGAACCCAACGGCCATGGACCACGGATTCCCACCCGCCATTTACAGGCTGCCATCGGAAGGCCTGGCCGCTGCAGAGTGTCGCGGCGAGGTCGTAGTCGGTGACCGGCATCCAGTGCCGGAAATCAGTGGGGTCCACGGCAGGCGAACAGTTGAATCCGGTGGAGGTGGCGTCCGCGCTCCGTGACGTCGAACAGTCCCAGGCTGGTGACCGCATCAAACTCGCCCTTCAGCCGTTCCGGTACCGGTTGTTCCGTGGTCACCTCGAGAACGTAGAGCGCATTCTCGCCGGTTCGACTGACGTAACGATGCTCCGGCCAGAACCAAAACTGGTTTTCCGGAACGGCGCTGGATCGCACGGTAACCAGAGGGCTGCCCGTGTTCACTCGGGCGCGGGCTTCGGGTAGGTAGAAGCTCATCAGGCCCGCGCGGCCGTAATGGTCGGCGATGAGGAACACGGGTTTTCCCTCGCGTTTCTGGAGGGCCAACCGTTGTTCGTTGACGAGGCTTGCAAGGGCCCGGTGCCCGCGGACGCGACGCAGGGGGTCGACACGATCCGGAATTGTTTGGCCGCTGATTTTCTCAACGAGTCCGGTGTCGTGCAACAGCACCACGATCGGAAGGCCCAGAGCGATACCGATGCCGAGCAAGCGCCTGGCGGGCCGAATGTCCGCAGGCGGCTGATGATGCCACATTCTGCGTTTGGAGAATATTAATATGCATTGCAAGTTGAAATCTAATGATAATTAGACGCTGAATTTCGATTCGCAGCGATGGTACTGAATATACTATTTTAAGATAATTTTGAGATAGGGCCAGGGAGGTGA
>JANXMD010000545.1 GCA_025354845.1 Verrucomicrobiota bacterium
TGACCCGACGTATCGCGCAATCCCGCCAGATGCAGTTCGTGGATGTGCCCCGCCACCAGTTTGTCGATCACCAGTCGAACGCTCAATCCGTCGGTCGCCACGGTCGCCGAGGTGATGCGTTGATCTGCCTGCTCAATCTCCGGCCCACCGTAGGCGCCGTAGTAATGATGGGTGAAAGTTTCGAGCGAGTAGTTGGACACATCGCGGGCGCGGGCAGCGTCCACCGGCGAAGTGAACCTGAGTACGAAGCCGTCGGGTTGGATGCGCATCGAATGAATCTCGAACGGTAATTTGCCGGTCCAGTCCAGTCGTTGAAGCGCGCGTGGTGCGAGGCCGCGCACCGGCCAGCCGCGCTTGCTGCCGCCGACAAAGAGTTGTCCCTGCGGCGTGAGTGTGCCGCCGATCAACCCAGTGGCGAATCCCTGCCGAAAGGGATAGCAGGCGCCCTGGTACACCCCGTCGACCTTTTCCATTTCCGCGCGCATCACTAGGCTGAGCGTGTAGTCCGCCACGAAGAATTGGCCGGCAAACGGGCCAAACTTTCCTGCCGAGGCATCCAGCATCACGGCCGACGCGCTCTGCCCCATCTTCTTGTACGGGAAGGACACGGCGGGCAGCACGAGTTGCGGGATGCGGGCCTGCTCCAGATGCCGCCGCGCGGCCTCGTCGCCGATCGGATCCGTCGGGCGCGGGCCCATGTTGGTGGCCATCGAATACCAGATGTTCCCCGCCGGATGTCCCATGAACCTGCCCGGTTTCAGCGGTTTCAAGGAACACGAACTATTCCAGGGTCCCTGACTCTCGGCATAAAACGCGTCGCCTTCCGGGTTGAAGGCAATCCCGCCCGGACTGCGCAGGCCGCTGCACATCGCTTCCCATCGCCCATCGGGAAAATGACGGAGTGCCCAACCGCGGAACGGGCGCTCGGAGGTGTAGCTGTCGGTGAGGCCGTGGACGGTCCAGATCGCGCCGTCGCGATCGAAATCCGAACTGAAGGTGTACTCGTGTTCGCCGCCCCAGGACCAGGCGTCGCTGACTGTCTCGTAGCGGTCCGCTCGGCCGTCGCCATTGGTGTCGAGGAGGCGCGTGATCTCCCCCTGTTGCGTGGCGTAGAGCACGCCCTGTCGCCAGGCGAGGCCGAACACCTCCGTCATGCCGGTAGCGAACAAACTCCAGCGTGGCGCCGGAGGAGTCGATCGGTGTCCGGTGGCAAGATACACCTCGCCGCGCCGGGTTCCCACCGCTAGGCGGCCGTCGGGCAGTTCCCGAATGCTGCCCGCTTCCATCACTCCGTCCGTCGGCAGCGGCACATCGGCGATGCGATAGAATTCGGCTTCGCGTGAGTTGGTCGGGACGTCGGCCAGGTCGTCGGTGCTGAGATTCTGCTGCAGGTCCATCGGCGTGAGACCGCGCCGGTACCCGCCAAAGTCGCTCTTGCGCGGCGCGTACGTGCCCACCAACTCAACGTCGTTCCTCGCCGGAATCTGCGCCTCCATCCCGACGCACCAGTAACACGCATTCACAAACAACCGCCGGATGCCCTCCTCCTTGAAGTCGTCGCCGTACCCGTACGTTGTGGTGAACACTCGCGCCGGTTTGCCCGCAGTTCCGGTGAAGGTCTTCACCCACGCCACGGGCACGGGCGGCTTGCCCGCGTCTGGGGCGTCGTCCGGCTTAAGCCCGATCAACGGCTGGCCCAGCACCAGCGGCCGGCTGTCGCCCGCGAGCGTTGTCACCTGATAGGCATGTGACGGTCCCCACAGCCGATCAATGCCCCGCAGAATCGGATGATCCTTCATCTCCGGGACCAGGATTCCGAGCGTGCTCTCGCTGCGATAACCACCGTAGTGATCGATCCAGGTTTCGCCCAACACCTGCCGGCCGAAGCCGCCTTGGAATTGGGGATGCCGCCCTCGCCAGGCCCATTCCGAATACGTCTCGGATTGAAAACGGTCGTAGTCAAACGCGTGCGTCGCGGTGCGAATGCCAATGATGGGTTTGCCTGAATTCGCGTAGTCGACGAACCGAGCCATCTGCTCCGGCGGCAGATGGCGGAATCGCATGAAGACCACCATCAGATCCGCGTCCTTCAGGAGTTCCAGTCCCGGAATGTTGTCCACCACCTTGGGATCGATCTCTCCGTTTTTGGGGTTGATGGCGAACAGAACCGAACACTGAAAGCCGTGCCGCTCGGCGAGGATTCGCGCCATCGCCGGCATGGATTCCTCGGAGCGGTATTCCTCGTCGCCGGTGAGGAACACGATGCGCTTCCCCTTGCCCGGTCCGTCCCCGCCCTTGTAGGTGAGCCACTGCGGATCGGCCGCGTGCGCCACCAAGCTGAGCATTAGGAAGCCCAGTAGCCCGGCACGACGAACCAGGAGACGTCGAAGGCTACCAAGCATAATCAAGCTCCAGGGTTTGCGTCGGGGAGGTTTTCACCAAAGGAACGATTAATTCCTGCGTCGCTCCAGTGCCGCGGTGGATTGGCCTTGTGTCGGTCCCGGCGCGAATCAGCAGTCCGCTTCGCTGACGCCACCCGTTCGTTCCCTCGGCCAACAACGGGCCGACCGCCAGGCGCAGGTGCAGCCCGTTCGGCGGATCTCCAACCCAGCGCAGTGTTCGGTGAAGGACCGTCGCGCCTTCGGCAGCCGACAGTCGGAAAGAGTCCTCGAGCTTCAAGTCACCGAAGGCGTAGAGCAGGGTCGGATAGCCTGCAGGATCGAGTTGATATCCGCGGAACTTCATCCCCAGAAGTTTCCCCGGAGTTCGAGGCCAGGGCGCATCGGGCGAGGCCAGAGTGGCCATGGCCGAAAGGTGGGGCTCGATGACCACGTTGGATCCCAATGGTCGGATTTGTCCCATGCCCTGCACGTCCCAATGAGGACCCGCGTTGAGAAACCGTCCGCGCCAGAGGAGTGCGAGCCGCAGGTCCTCGGCGTCGAAGGCGAGATTCCATCCCCCCGGGAACCCCATCGCCACCGCTCGGAATCCGGCTTCCCACAGCTTGCCGCGATACACCACCGGATCGCCCCCGACGATGACCTCCAGGCTTTGCCGGCTGAGTCCCTCCGGCGCCCGGGCGAGCGCGCCGTCGGCCAAATAGGTCCAGATTGCGGCGATTTGTCGGTCCGCGTTGCCCGCAAGCAACGTTGGCAAGGGACTCACCCCGTCGGGCCAGAAGGCGGGCATGCGGGTGGCCGGATGAAACCGCGCCGGATCCCGCAGAAACCGGGCAAACCAGTCCGCGTGAAGCCGCTCTTGCGAGGTCACTAGATCGATCACCTGAAGCGCCTGCGCCGGCTGCCGGTTGAAGCGATGACACGCGATGCACGACACCCCGTCGGTGCCGACTAATTGTCGTCCTGCGGCCTTCAGTGCTTCGACCGGGTCGGGGGTGACCGTGGCTGTGGCCGTGGCCGTCGTTCGATCCAATTGGACGAAAAATTCTGGCAACGACGCGGTTTCCGTGCGGCCGAACACCGGCATACGCGTATTGAAATAGGGCCGAACGCGTGCGCCCTCGGTCAACACACGCTTCAACCAGGCGGGCTGCACCTTGTCCCCGACGCCATCGAGGTTTGGCGGAATCCGCCCCTCCTCACCCAGGTCTTCGCCGTTGGAGGTGAAGAACGCGTCGCGATCAGCGGGCACGCCGCCGTGGTTGTCGCGAACATGACAGGCCGTGCAACGCAGGCCGGCGAGAGTGGTGTGAAGTCGCTCGCGGGTCGTCGGTGCGGGAAGTTGAGACTGGTTGAGAAAGGTCAGCGCCGATCGAAGGTCGGTCCGGGTCGCCACCGTGCGATGAAAGTCGGGCGCGGCCGGCGGCGGTGTCTGGGCAAGGCAGCCTTGATCGGTGCGCAGCGACGCCCAGGCCGCCGCTGCTGCCGCTCTCCCTTCGGTCTCATGACACCCGGCACACTTTAATTGGTCATAGAGCGTGCGTCCGCGGGCTGCCTTCGTCGCATCCACCGTGAACGTCGGGATCGGAGGCATGGGATCCTGGCGGACGCTCAACGAGGCTTCAGCGATGGGCCCGCGCGGAATGCCCGGCCGCTGCCATTCCAACGACAGATCGGCTGGCTTCGGCCCCCGATGCACGTAGTCGAGCGTGATCGCATGGCGTCCCGCCGAAAGCGTCCGGGCCACGTGATCGTCCACCAATTCCGTGTCCCAGCTCTCCGTGCCGAGCATCCAGTCGTCATCGATCGCGAGCCGGCAGGCGCCAGCAGCCTTGAGGAAGAAGCGGTATTCGCCCGCCTGATCGACCTGGATCCAGCCGCGGAAACGTTGCGGCCCCCCGCGCTCCCGGGGCGCCGGTTCCAATTGGAAGCCACGCACCGGCTCGGTGCGCGACCAGGTTGCCGTGTCGAAGTCGTCCAGACTGCGGATCCGTCCCTCGAAGCGAATGCGCTCCAGCGGGGCCGGGACGCGGACTTCGCGGAGCAGATAGTGAGCGATGTCCGCCGCTTCGGAATCGGTCAGCCGCAGTGAGGGCATTCGTCCCGCAGGCCGAATCCAGGCGGGATTCAGGAGGAACAGGCGCAGGCCCTCATGCGTCCACTTGGATTCCATGCGGGGCAGGGGCACCGAGCCCGGCACGTTCGTCGCCCCGGATTGCGGTGCATGGCACGCGACGCACCCAACCTGATGGAACAATGTTTCACCGCGCTTCACCGCCGCCCGATCGACCCAACGCGCCCGCGTTCGATCCGTCGCCTGCGACACCAGAAAGTGCGTCAACGCCTCCGCCGCCACCTCGCGCTCCGCCGCGGGTAGCGACTGAAGCAACTCCGGCATCCGCAAGCCCGGCATGGCGGATTGGGGCGACAGCAGATGCTGGCGAATCCACTCGGGCTGAAAACTCCCCGCGCCGTCTCGAAGACTGGGCGCGCGCCCGGCGAGCACCCAGGCCGACTGATTGGGCGAGAGAGCGTGACAGGCCGTACACTGAAGTTCACCCAGGGCGCGGAGCCCCCTCGACTCAGGTGTTTCCGCGGCTCCCGCGCTGCCGCCCCGAGCGAGCAGAGGCAGAAATCCGATCCAAATCCACCAGACTGTGGGGACGCGGCAGAATGTCATTCGGAGGGGCCTCATTGGTCGGAGGCAACAGCGAGGTTGAATGGATCCGGACGAGACGGCGACGCTGACTATTGCGGACTGCGATTCAACGCTCGGTTCGGGAGCGATGGCCTCCGTCGGGTGGTGGCCCCGGATCAGTGCGGGACTGAGCCAACCCGGTCAAGCCCCTACCGCAACAAACCGACCGGTTTGAACCGCAGCGCCGCGGAGACGCAGAGAAGTTGGTAGCCGCCGACCGGAGGAGGCGGATCACCCTTGGAGGTCCTACCGGTTCAAGTCACCTCAGGTTACGACGAACCACTGCAAGCCCGAGGATCCCCAAGCCGAACATGCCAGCAGATAAGCCGACGTCGGGCACGGACACCGAACGAACCTGGATCGAGTTAAAGATGATGGCATCAGTCCCGCTCGACAGAGAGATTATCTGTGAAGTGGCATCGGCGGTGAAGGTGCCGATGGCATAGTCCGGAATCGTTGTTTCGCCTGCACCGACATCCCTTCCCGTCAGGTTCAGCAGCACGGAGTTCGCCCCACCCGTAAAGCGCGTCGCCCAATTATTATTCCAAAATGCCTCAAAGACCTGGACTTGGTAAGTCCGTCCAACGGTCAGTCCGCCCAGCAATATCGCCACAGGAACCGGAGTAAGGCCGTACGCGCCGCCGCCGACCAACGCCCGGTAGTTGGGATCCCAGGGGTTGGGGGCGACTCCAAAAGCGGCGCTAGGGTTGTAAAGGTTCACCACTTCGATTTTGGATCCGTTTCCAAAGTGCATTCCGGATCCGTTGCCCAATCCCGAAGAACCGGAATCCCAGGAGCCCTGGCCGTTGAACCGAACGCCGTTGACCGTTACGTCGTTCATTTTCCAGGTCGCGGAGTCAAAGAATGTTCCGGTGGTACTGATGTCGCTCGGTGAACCGGTTTCCGCGGTGGGCGCACCCCAGGTAATGGTTGCGGCCTGCACGGCACTTGGCAGTGAGGCGAGAGCCAGGACTGGAATTAGAAGAGGCAGGAAGCTGATTCTCATAAGCGATTTCGTGCAGCGAGCTGTGGTGAAGCGGCAATTAGGATCCATTGATCCCGGCGTCGGTTCGAGGAGTTCTTACCCGTTGATCCATATGTCGTTCGGGAATCTCCAGCATTTTCGGAACCAGTCTATGAACAACCTCGATCCACATGATGCAACATTCTGGACAGAAATGACCTGAGTCTCTCGAAATGAAATTCTGTGAACCCGAGAATCCCTCGGGCTTCTCGAATTCCGTAAATCCAGCCGACAGTCTGTAAACAAAACCGACAGTCTGCCGTTTTCGTCCCGGTCCCTGTTGATTCGGTAGCAATTCGGAGTGTCCAGGCGCAGCACCTGTGACAATCGAATTGGGAAAAGGGCGCACGGTAGGGACAGGATTCCCCTAACTGCCCGAGGGATCCGCTTCGTTCCTTCTGCGGCCGTGGGTGGGAGTCGAAGGTCGAAGATCGCGGAGAGGGCGGTGGATGGTATGCACAACCCGAGGGGTAATTGAAGCAGGCTTGGCAACCTGCGGGGTGGCCCTACGGCCGAGCCTCCGATTGCGGGTTACACCCCATAGGAACCCACCGGGGGCCGACCCACTGTGAATGCCATATGAAATCCAGCACGAAAGACCAAGCCGCCGGCACCGCCAAGGTGATCGCCGGTGATCTCAAGGAACTCACCGGAAAAGTGATCGGCAACCCCGGTCTCCAAGCCAAAGGCAAGGCTGAACAGGCCGTGGGTCACACGCAGAAGAAGGTCGGCGAGATCAAGAAAGTCCTCGGCGTTTAATCCCCACTATTACTATGAACTACACTCTTTCTTTGAAACAGGCTGCTTCGTTCACCGCCGCG